>JBEKGT010000014.1:0-15322 GCA_050012655.1 Gemmatimonadales bacterium
CGTACAGAGCCGTTGCGGCCGGGTGGTGATCCTGAGCTATCGAGGCACCGAGCCGGCGACCCTCGGCAACTGGCTGGCCGATGCCGACGTCGGCTCTGCCTCGCTCGTGCTGGGGGGGGAAGTGCTCGGCGTCCATTCCGGGTTCTACCGCAACCTCCGTGCGACCCAATGGGAGGTCATCAACGAGCTGCAGCTCGCTCTACGAGGACGATCGCTGTCGGATCCCGAGAACGCTCTCGAGTATCCGATGCAGGCGTTGTACGTGACGGGCCACAGCCTCGGCGGCGCGCTGGCGGTCCTCTTCTCGCTTTCGGTCGCAGGGCACGCCGAACAGCGTGCGATCGCCGACACACTGCGCGCCGTCTACACCTTCGGCCAGCCCTTGACTGTGGCCGAGCCGTTGCCGGAAGTCGCGCGCGCGGTCGCCCAGAAGGTGTTTCGCCACGTCAACGCCCGCGATCCCGTCCCCGCTCTTCCCCCTCTGGCTTGGGGACGCCTCGCCCATTTCGGGCACGAGTATCGATTCGCCAACGGTGAGTGGACGGCATCGGACACGCCGGTGGCTCAGCTCGAGGGCATTCGCGAGATTCCACGCGCGCTCTTGGCGTTCTTCGCCACCGCGAAGCACCGCGACTCTTCACGCTACGCGATGACCGACCACGGCCCGCATCACTACATTGCCGAACTCCGGCCGAAAGGGCGGGTCACCGAGTTCGGCGATCAAGGGTGACGTCTCGACTCACACGTCAGACCGACAGCACGCCCGGCCAGTGCTGCATCCACTCGTGGCGCCGGGCCGTGAGCTGCCACCTCCGGTCGTTGC
This sequence comes from Gemmatimonadales bacterium, assembly GCA_050012655.1. GTDB lineage: Bacteria > Gemmatimonadota > Gemmatimonadetes > Gemmatimonadales > JACORV01 > JADGQW01. Next base: position 824 of record JBEKGT010000014.1, read on the forward strand.
GATCGACGGGCAGCGAGCCGCCGATCAACTGGTCGATGCGCGTCTCGAGCGCGCGGGTGATCGATCCTCCCTCCTGGAGTGCGCTGATCCCATGGACATTCTCGATGCCATCGGCAACACCTCGCTGGTGCGACTGCGCACGGTCGCTCCCCCGAATGGTGCGGCCATCCTCGCCAAGCTCGAGTGGGAGAACCCATCCGGCAGCGTCAAGGACCGGATGGCACAGACCGTGATCGCGCGGGCGGAGGAGGACGGCCGACTGAAGCCGGGCGACACCGTCGTCGAGTACACCGGCGGCAGCACCGGGACGTCTCTGGCGTTGGTCTGCGCCGCCGAGGGCTACCGCATCCGCATCGTCACCTCCGACGCGTTCAGCCGGGAGAAGCTGGACCACATGGCGGCGCTCGGCGCGGAGCTGACGCTCGTCCCGAGCGAGGGCGGCCTCACCACGAAGAAGCTGATCCTCGACATGATCGAGGTCGCGCGTGGGCTGAGCCGGGAGCCGCACACCTACTGGACCGATCAGCTCAACAACCAGGACAGCATCGCCAGCTACTTCGCGCTGGGCGAGGAGATCTGGAATCAGACGAATGGGGAGATAGACGCCTTCGTCCACTGCGTGGGCACCGCGGCGTCACTGCGCGGGGTCGCCACCGTGCTGAAGCGGCACAAGCCGGGCATCAGGATCGTCGCCGTCGAGCCCGCGGAGTCCCCGGTGCTGCTGGGCGGGCAGCCAGGTCCCCACAAGATCGAAGGCGTGGGGATCGGCTACACGCCGCCGCTCTGGGAGCCGAGTCTCGTGAATGAGATCCTCTCGGTCCGGACGGTAGACGCGAAAGAGATGGCGCGGCGCCTCGCGCGGGAGGAGGCCCTCTTCGCAAGGACCTCGTCCGGGGCGAACGTCGTCGCCGCGCTCCGCGTCGCCGAGCGGCTCGGGCCGCGTGCCACGGTGGTCACGCTGATGGTGGACTCCGGCCTTAAGTACGTGAGCACCGATGTGTACCGGAAGCCACGAGCCGGCGCAGCGTGAACGTCATCATCTTCGGGGCCACGGGAATGGTCGGGGCCGGGGTGCTCACGGAGTGCCTCGAGGATCCGCGCGTCCGCTCGGTCCTCGTGGTGGGGCGGCGGCCCTGCGGCGTCACCCACGCCAAGCTCCGCGAGACCCTCCGCGAGGACTTCTACGGCTACGCCGACGCCACGCGTCTCTTCAAGGACCTCGACGCCTGCTTCTTCTGCCTCGGCGTCTCCTCGGCGGGGATGTCCGAGGCGGCGTACGCCCGCGTGACGTACGACCTGACGATCGCGGCCGCGGAGGCGCTGCTCGCGCTCAACCCCGGACTCACCTTCTGCTACGTCTCGGGCGAGGGGACCGACGGCACCGAGCGCGGCCGTTTCATGTGGGCACGGGTGAAGGGGAGGACGGAGAACCACCTTCTGCGGATGCGCTTCAAGGCCTACGCGTTCCGCCCGGGGTTCATCCAGCCGCTCAAGGGCGTCCGCTCGAAGACGAGACTCTATCAGGCCGTCTACGGCGTCGTCGGGCCGCTCTTCCCGCTGCTGCGCCGGCTGTTCCCGAAGCACGTGACGACGACGGAGAACGTCGGCCGGGCGATGATCCGCGTGGCGGCGGACGGCTGCGCGAAGCGCGTGCTCGAGAACCCCGACATCAACGCGCTCGCGGCGAAGGGCTGAGCTGCACCGGCCTTCACGAAGACGGCGGGATTCGCCGCTGCGGAGTTCCCGGAGACCCTCCGGCGGACTCTCGGGACAAGCCACCCTGTTATCATTGGATTCGGCGCCACACCCGCCGCAACGATAGGCTCTTCCCGGCGTCTGCATGGGAGGGACGAAGCCACGCGAGGAGAACGCCGCACCGTGGGACCACGGGCAGGTCCCCTTGGCTGAGGTCCTGAGGCCGCTGCTCCGCCTCTTCGGGGGCGGCCGCCGCCCGGAGGCCGAGAAGCCCCTTCGCGCCGAGCTTCTGAACCTCGAGCGCCTGGAGGAACGGGCCAAGGTCCTCGCCGCCGCCTTCACCCTGGCCCGGCATCCGCACCGCAACGCCCGCCCCTTCTTCTCGCGCCTGGAAGACAACGCCCGCGTGCTGCGCGAGGCCTATCGGGTTCTCGCCAACGACGTCCACCGCGGCGAGTTCGTCCCCCCGGCGGCGGAATGGCTCCTCGACAACTTCCACCTCGTCGAAGGCGAGATCCGGAGCGTCCGGCGCGACATTCCGCGGCAGTACTACGCGGACCTGCCCAAACTGGCCCCGCAGGACATGGCCGGCACCGCACGGGTCTACGCCATGGCCCTGGAGCTGATCCGCCATACCGACGGTCGCCTGGACCGGGACCGGCTGATCCGCTTCGTGGCCGCGTATCAGACGGTGGCCCCGCTCACCATCGGCGAGCTGTGGGCCTGGCCCAGCATGATCAAGCTCGCCCTCATCGAGAACCTGAGGCGACTGGCGGACGAGACGCTCCAGGGCCGCGACGCGCGTCTCACGGCCGACCGCTTCCTGGACCGGATCGGCGGCGCCGGCGATGCCGCGCCCCTGGCTTCCCTCCCCGCGGTCTTGGAGACCCCCTACGTGGTGCGACTCCTGGAGCGGATGCGGGAGTACGGGCCCCTGGTCTCTCCCGTGCGCGCCGCCGTCGAGGAGCGCCTCGCCGCCCAAGGCATGACGGCGGAGGATGCGATCCGGACGGAGCACCAGGCCCAGGCGGCGGGACAGGTGTCCGTGGCCAATGCCGTCACCAGCCTGCGCCTGTGCGCCACCCTGGACTGGATGCTGTTCTTCGAGCACGTCAGCCTGATCGAACAGGTCCTGCAGCGCGACCCGGCCGGCGTCTACGGGCGGATGGACTTCGCCAGCCGGGACCGCTACCGGCACGCGGTGGAGGAACTGGCGCAGCCCACCGGGGAGGCCCAGCTGCGGGTGGCCCTGCGCTGCGTGGAGCGCGCCCGTGAGGCCGCCGACCTGAAATCGGCCGACGAGCGCGCCGCCCACGTGGGCTACCACCTGATCGGGAAGGGCCGGCACCGGTTCGAGACGGACGTCGCGTACGCTCCGCGCCTTGCCGTCCGCGGGTGGCGCTTCCTGTTCGCCCACGCCACCACCGTCTACCTGGGTTCGATCGGACTCGTCACCGCCGCCCTGCTCGTGCCCGTCGTCGCTTACGTGCGGCTCACCGGCGGAGCCCCGTGGCTCCAGGGCCTGGCCGCGGCGCTCGCGCTCCTGCCTGCCAGCGAGTTCGCCATCGCCCTGGTGCAGCGCCTCGCCGCGCACCTGGTGCCGCCGCAGCGCCTGCCCCGCCTCGAGTTCCAGGCCGGGATCCCCGACGATGCCAGGACCATGGTCGTGGTCCCCACGCTGCTCACGAGCGTGGCCGGAGTGGCCGAGCTCCTGGAGCACGTGGAGGTCCTGGCGCTGGGGAACTCCGACCCGCGCATTCACTTCGCCATCCTCAGCGACTTCGCCGACGCCGTGGCGGCCGAGCTGCCGGCCGACCGGGCGATCCTCGACGCCGCGAGCGCCGGCATCCTCGACCTGAACGCCCGCCTCGGCCAGGGTCGCGCCGACCGGTTCCACCTGTTCCACCGGGTGCGCCAGTGGAACGCCAGCGAGAACTCGTGGATCGGCTGGGAGCGCAAGCGCGGGAAGCTGGAGGAGTTCAACCGCCTGCTGCGCGGCGCGAAGGACACGAGCTTCAGCGTCCACGTGGGCGACCCCGCCGTGCTGCCAGCCATCAGGTACTGCCTCACCCTGGACAGCGACACGCAGCTTCCCCTGCACGCGGCCCGGAAGCTCATCGGCATCATCGCGCATCCGCTGAACCGTCCCCGCTTCGATCCCCGCCTGCGCCGGGTCACCGAGGGGTACGGGATCCTGCAGCCGCGGGTCAGCGTGACGATGGCGAGCGCCGCGGGGTCGCTCTTCGCCCGCGTGTACGCCGGGCACACGGGCGTCGACCCTTACACTACCGCGGTCTCGGACACCTACCAGGATCTCTTCGACGAAGGGACGTACACCGGCAAGGGCCTCTACGACGTGGATGCCTTCATGGCCGCCCTCGAGGGCCGGGTCCCGGAGAACGCCCTCCTGTCCCACGATCTCTTCGAGGGCCTGCACGCCCGGGCCGCCCTGGTGACGGACGTGGAGGTGGTGGACGACTACCCCGCGAGCGTGCTCGCGCACGCGCGGCGCCAGCACCGGTGGGCGCGCGGCGACTGGCAGATCCTCTTCTGGCTGTTCCCCTGGGTCCCGACCCGAGGAGGCCTGGAGCGCAACCGGCTTCCCGCCATCTCCCGCTGGAAGATCTTCGACAACCTGCGGCGCACGCTGGTGGCCCCCGCCACCGTCGCCTTCCTCGCCCTGGCCTGGCTCGTGTTGCCGGGGAACCCCTGGGCGTGGACCGCCGCGGTCGTCGCCGCGATCGCGTTCCCGCTGTACCCGCTGGCGCTCCGGCTCGGCGCCGGCCCCGCGCCCCAACAACCCTTCGGGGTGTTCCTGCGCATCCTGGGCGAGGACGCGGGGACCGCCGCCGTCCAGACGCTCCTGCAGATCACGTTCACCGCGTACCAGGCGTTCGAGATGGCCCACGCCATCGGTCTCACCCTGGTTCGTCTCGTGTTCACCCAGCGCCGCCTGCTCGAGTGGGAGACGGCGGCCGCCGGCGCCGCCCGTGCGGCGGGTCCCGGCTCCCGGGCCGGCGCGCTGCTCTTCCTCGCGGGAATGGCGTCCAGCCCCCTCATCGGAGGGGTCCTGCTCGCGGCGATCGCCGTCGCCCGGCCGAGCAGGCTCGTCGCGGCCGGTCCCCTGCTCGCCCTGTGGGTGGCGGCGCCGCTGGTGGCGTACTGGCTCAGCCGGCCCGTGCTGCCCGAGCGCCATCTCCTGGGCGCCGAGGATCGCCGCCTCCTCCGCCTCATCGCACGGAAGACCTGGCGCTACTTCGACACGCTGATGGGCGTCGAGGACCACGCCCTGCCTCCCGACAACCTCCAGGAGACGCCCGCGCCGGTGGTGGCCCACCGGACGTCGCCCACGAACATCGGGATGGGGCTCCTCTCGGTCCTGGCCGCGCACGACTTCGGCTTCATCCGTACGCCCGAGCTGGTCGAGCGGCTGGAGGCCACGCTGTCCACCGTGGAGGAGCTGGAGCGCTTCGAAGGGCATCTGTTCAACTGGTACGACACGAGAACCCTGGCGCCGCTGTCACCCCGCTACGTCTCGACGGTGGACAGCGGCAATCTGGCGGGCGCGCTCATGGCGCTGGCCCAGGGCCTTCGCCAGCTGACCGGCGAGCCCCAGACCGCGGCGCGGATCTGCGAAGGGCTGGCCGACACGGCGGAGCTGGCCCGGCGGTGTCTGGTGCACCTGGCGGACGGGCCGGCCCCGTACAGGGACGGCGCCGTCCATCTCGGCGACGAGGTGACGTCCGTCCTGGGCGCGCTGGAGGGTCCCGAGGAGGCGGAGGAGAAGCTGGCGCGCGTGTCCGGCCTCGGCCCGGTGCTCGCCGCGGCGCTCGCGGCTCGGGAACCGGACGACGCGACATCCCTCCCGGACGTCGAGGCGGCCTACTGGACGCGGTCCCTCGCGGCCGGGCTGACGGCCGCGACGCCGGAACCGGAGGGGACCGCGGCGCGCCTCGACGAGCTCGCGTCGCGCGCCCTCGCGCTCGTGGATGGGATGAGCTTCGACTTCCTCTTCGAGTGGCAGCGCCAGCTCTTCGCCCTCGGCTATCGTCTCGCGGACGCCGAGGGCCCGGGCCGTCTTGAGGCCTCGTACTACGACCTGCTCGCCTCCGAGGCCCGCCTGGCCAGCTTCGTCGCCATCGCCAAGGGCGACGTCCCCGACAGCCACTGGTTCCACCTGGGGCGCCTGCTGACCAGCGTGGACGGCGTGGCGACGCTCCTGTCGTGGAACGCGAGTCTCTTCGAGTACCTGATGCCCCTCCTCGTGATGCGGAGCTACCCGGGCACCCTCCTCGACCAGTCGTGCCGCATGGCGGTGCGCCGCCAGGTGGAGTACGGGAATCAGCAGGGCGTGCCGTGGGGGATTTCGGAGTCCGCGTTCAACGTCGTGGACCGTCACGGGACGTACCAGTACAAGGCCTTCGGCGTCCCCGGGCTGGGGCTGAAGCGCGGCCTCGGCGACGAGCTGGTCGTGGCGCCCTACGCCACCGCGCTGGCCGCCCTGGTGGACCCCGAGAGGGCCGCGCACAACTTCCGGCGCCTCGCCCGGGACGGGCTGGACGGCGGGTACGGCTTCTACGAGGCCATCGACTACACACACCGGAATCCGGTCGAAGGCGAGAGCGTGCTGGAGCCCCGGCCCCACGGCACCACCGGGGTCGTCGTCCGGGCCTTCCTGGCCCACCACCAGGGGATGAGCCTGGTCGCGCTGGCGAACGCCGTCCTGTGGGATCCGATGGTGCGGCGCCTCCACGCCGATCCCCGCGTGAAGGCCACCGCGCTGCTGCTGCAGGAGCGCGCGCCGCGCCACGCGTTCATCACGCAGCCGAGGCCCGCCGAGGCGACGCGGGTGACCGCGCCGGTCTCCGCGGCGGCGGTCCGGCGCTTCCGCTCCCCGCACACCCGATTCCCTCACGCGCAGTTCCTGTCGAACGGCGCCTACACCGCCATCGTCACCAACGCAGGAGGCGGTGCCAGCTTGTGCCGCGGCCGCGCCGTCACCCGCTACCGGGAGGACTCGACCCGCGACCCGGGAAGCCAGTTCCTCTACCTGCGCGACGTGCGCACCGGGTCGGTGTGGTCCGCGGCCTACCATCCGACGGACCGGGAGCCCGAGGAGTATCTGGTCACGTTCCGCGCCGAGCGTGCCGTCTTCCGCCGCGTCCACCAGGACATCGCGACGCAGCTTGACATCGCGGTCTCCACCGAGGACGACGTCGAGGTGCGCCGCCTCACGGTCACCAACCAGAGCGACCGTCCGCGCGAGCTGGAGGTCACGAGCTACGCCGAGATCGTGCTGGCGTCCGTCGCGGACGACCTGGCCCGCCCCGCCTTCAGCAAGCTGTTCGTCGAGACCGAGTACCTGCCGGAGAGCGCTGCCCTCGTCTGCGCCCGACGCCCCAGCGCCCGGGACGAGCCCCGCGTCTGGGCGGTCCACGTGTTGAGCGTGGAGGGGAGGATGCAGGGGCCGGTGGAATGGGAGACGGACCGCGGGCGGTTCCTGGGCCGCGGTCGCAGCCCCGAGGATCCGGTGGCGCTCGACGGGCGGGCCCTCTCGGGCACCACCGGGGCCGTGCTGGACCCGATCGTCAGCCTGAGGCAGCGCATCCGATTGGCCCCCGGTGGATTCGTGCGCCTCTCCTTCGCGACGGGGATGGCCGTCAGCCGGGACGGCGCGCTGGCGATAGCCCACAAGTACCACGATCCAGGCGCCGCCGGGCGCACCTTCTCTCTGGCCTACACGCACGCGCACGGCACGTTGCGGCACCTGGGCATCTCGAGCGACGAGGCCCAGCTCTTCGAGCGCCTCGCCTCCCGGGTCCTGTACTGCGACGCCTCGCTGCGCGCCGGGCCCGAGGTCCTGGGGCGCAACGTCCTGGGCCAACCGGGCCTGTGGGCCCACGGGATCTCCGGCGATCTCCCGATCCTCCTGATGCGCGTCGCCGACGGAAGGGACTTCCCCCTCGTCGTGCAGATCCTCCAGGCCCAGGAGTACTGGCGGCTCAAGGGCTTGAGCGCGGACGTCGTGATCCTGAACGAGCATCCGGTGAGCTACGTGGACGAACTGCACACGCAGCTCGCGGCGCTGCTCGACACCGGCCCCTGGGGGGCGTGGAAGCACCGGCCCGGCGGGGTGTATCTGCTGCGCAGCGACCGGATGAGCGCGGACGAGCGGAGCCTGCTGGCCAGCATGGCCCGGGTGATCCTGAGCGGGGCGCGCGGCAAGCTGTCGGAACAGCTGGACTGGCCGTACTCGGAGCCGGAGTGGCAGGAGGAGCAGGCGCCGCCGCCTCCGCGCCTCGCGCCCCGGCCGGACGACGAGGAGATCGACGTCCCGGCGCTCACCTTCGCCAACGGGACGGGCGGATTCGCCGACGGCGGCCGCGAGTACGCGGTGGTCCTCGACGGGGACCAGGAGACGCCGCTGCCCTGGGTGAACGTGATGGCCAATCCCGGCTTCGGCACGGTGGTCTCGGCATCGGGCTCGGCGTTCACGTGGGCCGAGAACAGCCGCGAGAACCGCCTCACGCCCTTCGCGAACGACCCGGTGACCGACCCCACCGCCGAAGCCCTCTTCCTGAAGGACGAGGACGGAGGCGACGTGTGGTCGCCCACGCCGGGACCGATGCGGCGGACCCGGGAGAGCGGGCGGTTCGTCGCGCGACACGGAGCCGGCGTCTCCCGCTTCACGCACGCGTCCCACGGCATCCTTTCGGAGCTCGCGGTCTTCGTGGACGCGACGGACCCGGTGAAGATCTCGCTCCTGACGCTCACTAACCGGACCGACCGGCCTCGCCGCCTGAGCGTGTTCGCCTACAACGAATGGCGCCTGGGGCCGCCGCAGTCCGGTGAACAGCTGCACGTGATGACGGAGCTCGACGCGGAAACGGGCGCCGTGCTCGCCCGGAACCCGTACAACCAGGAATTCGCCGGCCGGGTCGCGTTCGCCCACGCCAGCGAGGCGGTGACGTGGGCGACCGGCGACCGGCTCTCCTTCCTGGGGCGCAACGGCTCCCTCGCGCAGCCGGCCGCCCTGCGTCAGCGGACCCCGTCGGCGCAGTTCGGGGCGGGGCTCGACCCGTGCGCCGCCCTGCGCGTCGGAATCCGGTTGGGGCCGGGAGAGAGCCGCCGTCTCGTCCTCCTCCTGGGGCAAGGCACGGATCTCCCGCACGCCCGCGAACTGATGCGCCGGCACGGGAGCGTCGCGGCGGCGGACGCCGCCCTGTCGGCGGTGCAGCAGCTCTGGACCGAGACGCTGGAGACGGTCCAGGTGCGCACCCCCGACGACTCCTTCGACCTCCTCCTGAACCGCTGGCTCCTGTACCAGGACCTGAGCTGCCGGCTCTGGGCGCGGTCCGGCTTCTACCAGCCGGGGGGCGCCTACGGCTTCCGCGATCAGATCCAGGACGCGATGGCGTTCTGCCTGGCGAGGCCCGACCTGCTCCGCGCGCACCTCGTCCGGGCAGCGGGCCGGCAGTTCCTCGAGGGGGACGTGCAGCACTGGTGGCACGAGCCCTCCGGCCGCGGCCTGCGCAGCCGCTGTTCGGACGATCTGCTCTGGCTGCCCTACGCCGTCGCGCACTACGTGGACACGACCGGGGACGCGGGCCTCCTCGACGAAGTGGTCCCCTTCCTCGAGGCCCCGCTCCTCGCCGCGGGAGAGGCGGACTCCTACGGACAGCCGCGGACCTCCGCCGAATCGGCACTCCTGTTCGATCATTGCGTACGCGCCATCGACAAGGGCCTGACTGCGGGCGCTCACGGCCTCCCGCTGATCGGCAGCGGCGACTGGAACGATGGGATGAACCGGGTCGGGCACCTCGGTCGCGGCGAGAGCGTCTGGCTCGGGTGGTTCATCCACACGGTGCTGGAGCGGTTCATCCCCCTGTGCCAGACCCGGGACCCGGCGCGGGCGGCGCGGTACACCGGGGAGGCCTCCCGATTGGCGGCGATGCTCGAGCAGGCTTGGGACGGGGAGTGGTACCGGCGGGGGTACTACGACGACGGCTCGCCGTTGGGATCGGCCCAGAACGACGAGTGCAAGATCGACTCGATCGCCCAGTCCTGGGCGGTCCTGTCCGGTGCCGCGCCCGTGACGCATGCCGAGCGGGCGATGGACGCCGTCCGCACCCAGCTGGTGCGGCGCGGCGCCGGGGTGGTGCTGGTGCTCACGCCCCCCTTCGACCAGTCGGCGCAGGACCCGGGGTACATCCGGGGCTATCCGCCCGGGGTGAGGGAGAACGGGGGCCAGTATACCCACGCCGCCGTGTGGACGGTCATGGCGGTGGCGCGACTCGGCAACGGCGATGAGGCGGTGGAGCTGTTCCACCTGCTGAACCCCATCAACCACACGCGGAGCGCCGCGGACGTCGAACGGTACAAGACCGAGCCGTACGCCACCGCCGCCGACGTCTACTCCCACCCGGCCCACATCGGGCGCGGCGGTTGGACGTGGTACACCGGCGCCGCGGGCTGGATGTACCGGGCGGGCCTGGAGAGCATCCTCGGACTGCGGCGTCACGGCGCGAGCTTCGAGCTGGACCCCTGCATCCCCACGGTCTGGCCAAGGTACACCATCACCTGGCGCTTCGGCCGAACCGCCTACGAGATCTCCGTCACCAACCCGGAGCGCCGCTGCCGGGGGATCGCGGAAGCCGAACTGGACGGCAATCCCGTGGATCCCGGCGCCATCCCTCTGGTGGACGATGGCGCCACGCACCACGTCCGGGTGGTGGTGGGTGGGCGGGCGCAGGGCAAGCGGACATCCGGGCGCGGGGCGGCGGGGCGGGCGTGACGCGGCGGCGACCTAGTCCCTTTGAGCGAGGCGCCCCTCCTTTCGTGTGATGTCGCGCGGGGGCGCCGCGCGGTAGCGTTGGGCCTTTCGGAGGGATGTCGCGTCGTCACCCGAAAGGAGCCTCGCATGCGCATCGCCACACTGCTGACCGTCCCACTCCTGGCCGCGCTGGTCGCCGTGCCGGCGCGGGCTCCGGCGCAAGTCAGCGTCGACGTCAGGTTCGGCACCCGGCTCGGGCCCGAGATCGGCGTCTTCGCCTACTCGCCGCAGCGGTACGGCGACTGGCAGACCACCTACCGGCGGTGGACGCCGGTGACCCTCTACGACGTCAACGGCCACTACTACCGCTATCAGGTCCGCGGCGCACGCGCGGTCCAGGTCTACAGCTACAACAACGAGTACTTCCTGCCGCCGCAAGACGAAGCGTGGGCCAACCGCGCCGACCCGCGCTACCGGTACCAATGGCGGCCCGGTGACGCGGATTACGGTCGCGCCCGTCCGTATTCGCCCGAGGCCGTCAGGATCGACCCGCGGCTCGGCCACGAGGTCGGCGTCCTGGGGTACTCGCCCGACCGCGCCGGGGACTGGCGCACCAATGTCCGGCGCTGGAAGCCCGTCACGCTGTACGAGTTCAACGGTCGGTACTACTCCAACAACGCTCCCGGCGCCCGTGCCGTGGCGATGTACCGGTACCAGAACGAGTACTTCCTGCCGCCGACCGACCAAGGGTGGGTCGGCGCCGACAAGCGTTTCAACTACAACAACCAGCCCAACGCCGAGGACCGGCGTCGAGTGCGGGACCGGCCCTAGCGGCCAGCTCGCCCCATGCCCCGAGGACCTTCGCCGATCGCGCGGTCGGCGAGGGTCCACGGGACCGGACGTCACGTAGGAAGACCTGATCCGCACGGGATGCGGAGAGAGGGGCACCGGGATGGCGGAGAAGCGCCGGATCACGGTGGACGAAGCCAAGCAGCTCGGGGTCACGCTGGGCCTCGACTGGACCAAGGTGGACCTGAGCCAGTTCCGTCGCGGGCTCGAAGTGGAGCTCGAGCACGGCGCCCGGGACCCGGAGACCAACGTCACGAACGACGACCTTACCCTCACCGGCAAGATCGCGTGGGCGCACCTGAAGGAATTCCGAGACTACTACACACGGCTGGACAAGCTCGAAGCGGAAGCCGAGGCGTTCTGGGCGTCGTGGCGCTAGACGTTCCGGCTCACCGTTCGCGGTCCGTACTCACCTCAGGGGGCACATGAAGCACTCCATCCCGTTCGGCCTGCTCGTCGTCTGTGCGCTGGTGTCCGGGTGCACCGTCTCGGGCACCGCGCGCGTCGCGCAGCCCGACAACAGCGTCTGGGTGTGTCACAACGCGAGGTGGCAGCGGGTGTCGGCCAACGCCGCCGAGGGGCATCAGCGTCACGGCGATATCGTGAGCCAGACGCCCCAGCCGCGGGGCGAGCGCTGCGGCGGAGGAGAGAACGACCGCGGCCGCGACCATCAGGACTAGCCCGCTCGGTCCGCGCGGCCGCTGATCGTCCGGCCTCCGTCGAGGGGAGACACGCAACGCCGGCGCCGAACCTGGCCACGCCGGTGACGGCGCGACCCGGGCGGCACCGCCCGGCTCACGCCCCGGTCCGGAAGAACCGGATCACCCCGTAGCCGAAGTAGAAGGACAGCGCGAAGAGGGTGATGCCGAGCCAGAAGTAGATCCTGCCGATGGCCTTGGCCGGGAAGAAACGCTTGAACCGGTACAGGACGAGCCCCAGGCAGACGAGGTAGCTCGCCAGCCCCAGGACGCCCCCCGCCACGAAGAGCGCCTTGGCGCTCGCGGGGAACGGCGACGCCAAGCCGAGCCGCTTGGCCAGGGCGACGCCCAGCAGCCAGCTCAGGATGATGGGCGGATTGGTGCTGGCCAGGGAGAACCCCGTCACATACGCCCAGCGCTTGCTGCGGAACAACCCGCGCTTCCGCTTCAGGTCGCGCGGCTTCCGGCTCTGCCGCAGGGTCAGGAACGCCAGGATCCAGAGCACGACGACGCCCACCCCGTTGAAGCACGCCAGCACCCACGGCGTTTCCAGGAAGGGCGCGATCCCGAACAGCGCGACGGTCCCGTAGACTAGGTCGGAGCTGGCGGACCCGGCGACGACCATCGCGGCCGCCAAGCGGTGTCCGCCGATGGCCCGCTTCCCCATCTCGATCTGGGACGGCCCGACCGGGATCGCCGCGACGAAGCCGAGCCCCCAGGCAAACAGGAAGAGCAGGAGATGGTTCATCGCGGCGTCCGGACCTCCCCTACGCGAGAGCCTGGTCGACCACGGGCCGCTGCGGCGCGGCAGGCGCGGGCCCGGCGGGTCCCGCGAGATGCGACACCACCACGCTCGCCAGGGCGCTGACGTCGAGGTGCTCGAAACACCGGACCACGTGGCACGTCTTATAGAGCTTGTTCAGGCACGTGATGTTGTGGCAGCGGCTCCCCGCCAGGACGCACCAGGACGAGGCGTCCTGATTCGTGGGAAGGTAGCCCGGCCGCGACGAGGCGTAGCCCGACATGCGGGGCATTGTGGCGCCGAAGAACGACAGGACGGCGGTCCGGTTGCGGAACGGATGGGACCCGGACCGGGAGTACCGCCGCGCCGCGGCCAGGTGCAACGGGCCGGTGTCGCCGGTGACGAAGACGTCGGCGCGATCGATGAGCGCCGCGTAGTCAGCCAGAGGCACGCTCGGCGGGATGACCCGGACCTTCGTGCGCAGCTCCGCGGGCAGCGCATCGGCCAGGCGAACGCCGATGCCCGCCGCGGTGTGCCCCGCCCCGACCAGGATCGTGGTCTCCGGCGGTGCGTCCCGAGCAATCCGCTCCACCAGCGCGACCTGGCCCTCGAACGGCATGATGGTGAACGGGCTCGCGCCGTCCGGATTGAGCATCACCACCGGCGCCTCCGGCGCGAGGCCCGCATTCGCGGCGAAACGCCGCGCTCCCTCGATGGCCTCATCGGCAAAGATCGTGCGCGTGCCCCGGTAGCACGCCTCGCGGACCGGGCGCGACACCATGGACAGCACGCCACGGACGAACTGGTAGTCCTGGTAGCTGAAGTGGTTGATCTGCGCGGGGTCGCTCTCATTCCGGACGATCGTCGGCCCGTGGCTCATAATGGTGACGAACGGCTGCGCGGGGTCGGCCTGCTCGTCCGGCTCCAGCAGCGAACTGAAGGCCAGGCACAGGTCGTACCGCCCCGTCCGGATGAGCTCCCGGAGAGCCGAGACGTCCGTCGGCGAGGGGAAGATCCCGCCGGAAAAAAGCGGCACGATCCGGGTCGCGTCGGGATGTCCCTCGATCAGCGGGGCCACCGTCTTGTTGACGACGTAGTCGATCTCGGCGTCCGGGAAGAAGTCGCGCACCGCGGTGAGCGCGGGCTGGGTCAGCACCGCGTCACCGATGTGGACGTCCGGGATCACGAGGAACCGGCGGAACGCCTTCACCCGCTGCATGATCGCCCGATTGCGGCGCGCGAAAAGCGCCGACAGCGCGCGACTGCCGGCGAGCGGGCGCACCGTAGCATCCAGGAGGCGCGCGCCGAACGTCGGGAACAGGTCGGTGAGCCGACTCGTCCCCGCAAAGGTCAGCCTCTGTGCCACCGTGTTCATTCGATCTCCCTGCCAGGGCCGACGGTCTGGCAGCCCGAACGATGCCCTACATCATACCGACGGATGCGTGAGGGGGGAACCGCTCGTGGCGCGGCGAGCGGACCGCATCGGAGCGGGAATGGTACCGCGGAGCGCGGCAGCCGTTCCCTTCGTCGAGTACCTTCCGTGCAGCGGGGCGGCCACAGTTCGCCCCCGGAGTCGGCCGCCAAGGAACCCAACGCACACCACGCCACGACAGAAGGAACGATGTTCCCTGCCCCATGGCTCGCTCTCGCCCTGACCCTGCCCGCCGGCCGGGACACCTCCCGCGCCCCGGTACGCCCGGTGGCATCGGTGGACCTGACGCGCTACGCCGGCCGCTGGCACG
>JBEKGT010000015.1:0-15306 GCA_050012655.1 Gemmatimonadales bacterium
CGCCGGGCCCCTGAGGAACTTCTCTCCCTCGAACCCGGGGGCCACCGCGAACGGCGCGCTGAAGATGCTGGCCGGATACTGCCAAGTCGGCGCCAGGAAGTTCGACTGGTAGGCGAAGTCCATCTTGAACGACAGGTTCGCCGTGGAGTAGTTCGAGCCACCCCCCGAGATGACGTCCGGGTCCTGCGCCGGACCGGCGTACACCCGGGTGAACCAGTACCCGCTGTCCGGCATGGTCACGCCGAACTTCGACAGCATGCCGGCTTTGTACTGCTGCGCCACCGCCACGATGTCGGAGATGTCGGACGCCGTGTATCCGTAGTGGCTCAGACCGGCGTAGCGGGCCGGGTCGGTGGCCGTGATGTTGATGAACCGGGTGATGAAGTAGATGATGTCCTGGTTCCCGCTCGGGAAGTTCCAGGCCAGGGTCCGCTGGTCGACCAGCAGGCCCATCGGATGCGGGCGGCCCAGGACGAAGGACGTGTTGCCGTCCCAGTACCGGACCCAGGTGTCCTGCTCCGAGGCGCTGATCCGGCCGATCAGCGACGCATCGAACAGTGTCGTGTCCTTCACGTACGCGGCCGACGGCCAGTTCGCCAAGTCGTCCGCGTTCCGCGAATCGAAGATGTTGGTGATGGGTGCGCCCACCTGGTAGAACCCCGTGCCGTCGAAGAAGAAGGCGCCCACGGTGTCACCGGCCCAGGGGAAGCTCGCCTTGGTGCCCGGGATGATCCCGGCGATCTGCAGGCCGCCGTTGAAGACGTACTGGTCCGGTGAGCCATTGGGCCAGTACGCCCCGCCCAGCACCGAGCTATTGGTGAAGTCGTTGCATTGGCGGCCGTTGTTGACAAGGCCGCAGTAGACCCGGTTGACGTTGAGGGCGAGCCCAACCGAGCCGGCGAAGAGGTTGAAGCCGCGGGCCGCCTCCGGTCGGGACCGGGGGGCCCCCGGCCGCGGGAGAGCTGTGGCGGTCTGGGCGAGCGTCAGGCCCACCCCTCCGACCAGCACCGCAGCGAGGGTCAAGCGCCGTAGGAAATTCGACATCATGCGGACTCCTTGAACGTTGCCAGTGGGCGACGCCCCCGAGGGAGCGCCGCCCACGCCACCGCGCCTAGAAGTTGAGTTCGAAGCCGAACCGGATGTTCAGTCCCGCGCCGTAGAAGTTCCACGCGCCACGGCCGGAGTACGACTCGTAGAACGCGCTGTAGGCCGCGGTCAGCTCGTTCTGGTCCAGCTTCTGATCGCCGTTGCCGAACAGCTGTTCGGTGCGCCGCAGCATGAGACAGTTCGGCACGCCGTAGACCTTGGTCGGAGCGTACTTGCTGCAATCCGTCAGGTCGATGACCGGCATCGCCGTCGTCACACCGTTGGTCGTCACGTTCTGGACGGACCACAGGCTGCCGGCTTCCGCCTGCAGGTTGGTGATGTACGACGACAAGTATGCGGTCTTGTACTTGTCGTTCACCACATCGCCGGTCTCGGCGAAGATGCTGCTCAGGTTCGTGAAGTTGAACAGGTTCCGGAAGTCCGCGAACAGCGTCAGGTCGCGGCCGCCCACGCGGAACCCGCGCGTGACCCGCAGATCCACGTTCTTGATCCACGGCATGCTGGCCCCGTTCATCACCTCGGTGCCGAGGTAGATGCTGCCGAAGCCGTTGCCGGGCCCGACCGTGCCGGCGCCCGCGTTGATGGCGATCTTGGTGTAGGGCAGGCCGCTGGCGAAGCGGAACGTGGCGTTGAAGCCGAAGTCCTGCAGGATCGTCCCCATCGCCGTGCCGCTGTGCCACCCATGCGGGAAGTTCAGCGACAGGTTGCCCGCGATGGTGTGCGTGCGGTTGTCGGCGGACATCATGAGCGCCTGCGGAGGCGACACACGGTCACCCGTCACCGCGCTGATCGACCGGGACTGGTTGTTCAGGTACTCGTTCGGGTCCGAGTCCGTGGTCCGGTTCGACTGGTACGTGTAGATCAGCGTGCCCTGGAAGATCTGGCCGATGCGCCGGTCGAGCTTGACGTCGACACCGCGGACGTTCCCGAAGCCGGCGTTCGTGTAGATGTCCAGGTTGGTGATCGACCCCAGGAACGGGTCCCAGACGGGAATGATGCGTCCCGCGATGTCGGACACCTTGTCCTTGTTGTAGGCCGAGATGTCGAGGACCATGTCGTCGCTGAACGCGTGCCGGAGCCCGAACTCGAACATGATCGTCTTCCCGAACGTCAGGTCGCGGGAGAAAAACGAGTTCGTGTTCGTGAGATTGAGGTCGATGTTATTGCTCGACGCCAGTTGCGTGAATGACGGCGTCTGCACCTGGTGCGAGTAGGAGAGTCGGAAGCCCGTCTTGTCCGTCACGGGGAAGGACACCCGGATGGACGGGGCCAGGATCCCGCGCGGCTTCGCGGTGAAGTAGTTGCACGTGGACCACGCGGTGGTGTCCGCGGAGGTCGCGCTCGTGCCCGACACCGCCGCGTACAGGGCGCCGCACTGCTGCGCCATCACGGTGTCGGCGGCCGTGTACGCCACCGATAGATCACCGGTACGGATCGGGTCGGAGAAGGTACGCGCAGGGACCCGCGGGTACTTTATCTTGGAGTCGAGCCGGTCGTACCGGAGCCCGAGGTCGACGACCACGTCGCCCAGGTCGATGCGGTCGGACGCGTAGAGCCCGAACCGCAACGGATTCTCCTTGTACGCGTCCATGAACTGCGTCGAGGTCAACCCTGCGGCGCCGCCGCCGAACTGGCCGAAGAAGGTCGTGTTGGCCTTGACGAAGTCGCCGCCGAACCGGACGCGGTTATAGCGGTTGGCCTGCCAGTCGAAGTTCGCCCGCCCGGTCCAGCGCGTCTCCTGACTCAGCCCCGCCCCGCCGCGCAGCAGACCCATCTGCGGGTACTGGTCTCCGGGGACACCGTAGGGGTCGGTCCGGAACTCGCCACTGTTGGCCAGGTCGTTCCGGTTCAGGTACGGGACGCAACCGCCGAGCTGGGGAGTGGCACTGTTGGCGCCGATCGCGCAATTGCCCAGCCGGATGTTCTGGATCAGCCGGTCGTTGATCGGCCAGTTGCCGAAGTTGAACGTGAACTCCGGCTTCGACAGCGAGAAGAACGCGAACGGCTGCTGGTGGTCGGCCGCCCACGCCGGATTGATCTGACCGGTGAGGTTCTGGTCGTTCTGGTAGCTGACCGTCGCGTCGAGGAACAGCGCCCGTTCCGCGGACTGGAGCAGGTTCTGGGTCCAGTTCAGGATGTAGGCATTCGAGTTGCTCCAGCCCGCCGACCGACCCATCGTGTTGTAATCGTACGCCACCGCGCTGTTCAAGTTCTCGGCCTGCGCGCGGTGGTACGTGAACGCGATCCGCGAGCCGGAACCGAAGGTGTACTGGAGCTTGGCGTCGACGCCGGCGCTCGCATCCCAGCCGTCCGGCACCCGGGAGCCGCTCGAATAGCGCACGAACTTGGGCAGGTTCACGATCTGGCTGTCGGACGTGGGGCTGCCTGGCGTCCGGGCGACCGTGACGGTCGTGTCGATGCCGTCGAGCACGTAGCGCGGCACGTTCTCGGCGCCCTTGGGCTGCCGGCCGTTCTGCTCGCCCTGGAGCGTCGTGGCGAGGAAGAACGTGAGGTGCTGCGCCAGCGGGCCGCCGAGGGAGGCCTCGATACGGTTCAGGCCGGTGCCGTACACCTGGCCGGCCGGCTGGTCGGTGCCGTAGGCGAGGTTGCCGTGCAGCCGCGTCCCACCGGCGCGCGTGACGAGGTTGACGACGCCCGACTGGGCCTCGCCGTACTCCGCCCCGATCGCGCCCGTGGTGACCGACGCCTCTTCAAGGGCGTTCGTCCCCACGCTGACCGTCGCGGCCCTACCCGCCATGCTCTTGACCAGCACGCCGTCGATGTAGGTGGCCGCGTCTCCCGACCGGCCGCCGCGGATCGTCAGGGCCCCGCCGCGCCCTTCAACTACCCCGGGCTGCAGGCGGAGGACCTGCGAGACCGCGTCCACCGGCAGGGCCTGGATGACATCGCCCTGCATAATCGGCTTCGAGGTCACCTGGTCGCGCGGCACGATCGGCGTCTGCTCGACCGTGATCGTCACGCCCGACACCTCGATGGCCCGCTGCTCCAACGTGAGGTTGATCGTCATCGTCTGGCCAGCGAACACGCGGACGTTGCGCACTTCCGCCGGCTGGTAGCCGATGTATTGGGCCCGCGTGACCATCACGCCGGCGGGCACGTTGTTGATGAAGTAGTAGCCGCGTTCATTGGAGACGGCCGCGAACGCCGTTCCCACGATGAACACCTGCGCACCGTTCACGGGCGCGCCGGACTGGTCACGAACCGTACCTTCGATCTTGCCGGTGGTACCCTGGGCCATCAAGACGTTGGCCCCGAGCACGACCGCAGCCACCCAGGCCGCCGCCACGCGGGCGAGCCGCGGGATGGCCCAGCGACTACGTTCAGTCATTGACGACCTCCACAGGGAGACACACACGAGGACGCGAAAGACAAACTAGGCAGCAGCACGCCACCTCCTTTCGAGAGTCCCTACGATACACAGCGATTGTCGAAGCTCGTGCAGACAGCACAACATTTTCAGCAGCCTCGCTCGCAGCGAGGCGCCGAGACGAAAAGGGGCGTGGAGCCCCGGATGACGCCAATATGCGGCGCGCCCGTTTGGGGTGTCAAGCAAATCCCTGGAATTCGCTGTCCCCTTGGAAGGACACTCAGCCGCCGTCTGGCGACCCCTTCCCGCCCTCGGTGAACCGCTGGCCCAGGGTCGCCAGGGTCGCCCCGAAGTCCGCCACGCTCAGCTTGCGGCGCTCGACCTCGGCGGTGCGCTGCTGGAGCTCGTCCAGCCGCGAGCGGGTCTCCCCCACCAGCGTCTCCACGCGCTGGCCGAGCTGCGCCATCACCTGGTCGAGGAGCTGGGTGACACGATCGGCGTGCTGCTGTTGCCGCCGGGAAAGGTCGTCCAGCTGGGCGGTGACCCGGCGGGAAAGCTCCTCCAGCCGCTCCCCCACCCGCCGCTCCAGGTCCTGCAGGTGCGCGGCCGCGGCGTCGCGGTCGGCTCCGATCTGCTCCTCCAAGCGCCGCACCTCCGCGCCGAACAGCAGCTGGCGGACGGTGTCAATCTCGTGCGGCGAGGTCGCTTCCGGCTTCGTCACGCTGAGGGCTCCGAACGTATGGATGGATGTTCCAATCGCTGCATTCATATACTACGGGGGCCGGGGCGCCGCTAGGGCGGCCCCGGCCTCCGCCACGTCACGCGCCCGGGACGTCCAGGCAGACGAGGTCCTGCTGCGGCCCCTCCGGCGTCACTTCGGGCCCCGCATCGTGCATCACGACGTTGATCTCGCTCCGCACGCCGAACCGGCCGGTGAGGTAGATCCCCGGTTCCACCGAGAACCCCACGCCGGGGGCGAGGGCCCGGTCGTCGTGGGTCTCGTAGTTGTCGAGGTGCGGGCCGGAGCCGTGCAGTTCCTTGTCGATCGAGTGTCCGGTGCGGTGCACAAAGTACTCCCCGTAGCCCGCCGCGCTGATGACCTTGCGCGCCGCGTCGTCGAGATCGGCCCCCTTCACCGACCACCCCTCCCGCCAGCGGTCCCGCAGCACCGCGACCGCCTGGTCGCGCGCGTCACGGACCACCTTCCAGACCTTCACGACCTCGTCCGGCGGCGTCCGGCCGACGAACGCCATCCACGTCTGGTCGGCGTAGACGGTGTCCACCCGCACCCCGCCCCAGAGGTCGATGAGGAGCACCTCCCCCTTCCGCACCGCGACGTCGGCGTCCTTCTTCGGCTCGTAGTGGGGGTTCGCCGCGTTGGCCCCGGTCCCCACGATCGGCGGGTCGTTGGTGAAGAGGCCGTCGCGGGCCATCGCCTCGAGCACCCACTGCTGCACGCCGTACTCCGTCGGCGTCCGGCCCGCCACGAACTCCGCCCGGACGTGCTCGAAGGCGGCCAGCGCGATGGACTTGAGCGACGCCGCGGCCTTCCGGTGCCCCGCCAGCTCCTCGGGGCTCCACTTCGCCGCGAGGTCCGTGACGAAGTCCGACGAGGAGACCACCTTGGCCCCGGACGCGCGGATCAGTTCGAGCACCCCCGCCGGCACCCGGTCGAGGTATGGGACGGCGTCCTTGGGGGAGTACTCCATCGCGACGGTCTTCCCGGCCAGCAGCCGCGACAGCTCCTGCTCCAGTTCGCGCCAAGCGGCGTAGGGGCGGATCTCGCCCGGGAAGCCCTCCAGCCGTCCCAGTTCGATCCGGTGCGCCACCGCCACCGGGCGCCCCGCCGCGGGGAGGAGCACGAACAGCCGGCGGGTGGCGAGGCCGCCCACCCCCAGGACGCGCGTGGCCACGGGATTGACGCCGTGGAAGTCGAAGAGGAGCCAGCCGTCGATGTGCTGTTTGCCGAGGAGGGCCCGCACCCGCGCCAGCACTTCGGGCGTCAACGCCGTCGCTACGCTCATGCTACCCCCGAGTGCGCATCGGTCGTGCGCCATTCACATCGTTCGTCACCCCTCGCGCGGCACCGGGGATGCCGGACCGCGCCGTCGAAGCTCATCAGCTGCCGAAGCAGCTCCGCGACCCCCGCCGCGTAGAACCCGCACGCCGCGCCGTCGGGCGTCGCCTGCACCGGCATGGCGTGGCCGACCCTGGCCAGGACCACGCCCTCCTCACGGGCGAGACTCGCCGCAAAGACCTCGCGCAGGCAGCGCCGCGCCGCCCGGAAGCCGATCGCCCGCCGGAGGAACCGCGGCAGGTAGCGCGCGCCCCACCGGGTGGAGAACGCCAGCTGCGCCATCGCCCGCCGCGATGCCCGCCGGCCCGCGTCCGCGAACACCAGCGCCGCGTCGGGGCGCCGCCCGGCGAGCCGCAGGATCTGCTCGAACTCCGCCGCCGCGACGGGGCGCCCGCGCCGCACGCCGAGATCGTAGCGCGCGATCTGCGCCGCGACCGTGTCCGACAGGCCGAGCCGCTTCTTGAGGAGTTCGTCCACGTATTCCGCCGCCTCTTCGTCGGTGGGCGAGTCGAGGTTGCGCATCGCCTCGAGGACGGCGAGCGGGAGGATGGCGTGGGTGTCGGGCGGCGGTGCGTCCATGTCTGACAAGCGGGGCCAAGATACCGCGCTCCCGTGCCCCGTCCAAGGGGCGGCGTTGCGCGCGGCGCGGCGTCCCCCCAATCTAGCGCACCATGCAGCCTTGGCTCTCTCCCGCCGGTGTGGCCGCGGCCCTGGTGGTCGGCGCCGCCGTCACCGCCGGCACCGGCTGGCGCGGCCTCGTCCTCCTCGCCGTCTTCTTCGTGACCTCCTCCGCGCTCACCCGAGGGGGCGGCCGCCGCACCCCCGTGCAGGTCCTCGCGAACGGGGGCGTCGCCGCAGCCGCCGCGCTCCTCTCCCGCCTCGACCCCGCGTGGCTCCCCGCCTGCTGCGGTGCCCTCGCCGCCGCCGCGGCCGACACCTGGTCCACCGAGATCGGCGCGCGGAGCCCCTCCCCGCCGCGCCTCGTCACGACCGGCCGCCCCGTCCCTCCCGGCACCTCGGGCGGGGTCACCTGGCTGGGCACCCTCGGCGCTCTCGCGGGCGCCGCGGTGGTCGCCGCCAGCGCGGCGCTCCTCGGTCTCGCCACGCCCGCGGTCGCGGCCTGGATCGCGGGGGGCGGCGTCGCGGGCGGACTCGCCGACTCCGTGCTCGGCGCGACCGTGCAGGCGCGCTTCCGGTGCGGGCGATGCGGGGAACTGCGCGAGGCGGCGCGCTGCCCGTGCGGCGGCACGGCCGCCGCCGCCTCGGGCATCCCGTGGCTGACCAACGACGCAGTCAACGTCGCCTGCACGCTGGTCGGTGCAACGGTCGGCGCGGCACCTGTCGTCCTGCGGGCAACGGGTCTAGCTTAACCGGGTATCCCCCTCGCGGAGCGACCCCTGGAGTCACCCGATGTGCTCGTCATCGGTGGCGGGCCCGCCGGCGCCTCCACCGCAGCCCTCGCCGCGCGCGCCGGACTGCGGGTCCTCCTGGTGGACCGCGCCGTCTTCCCGCGCGAGAAGCCGTGCGCCGAGTACCTCAGCCCGGAGGCGTCCCGCGACCTCGAGGACCTGGGTGTCCTTGCGGAGGTCGAGGCCGCCGGGGCCGAACGCCTCGCCGGCATGCGGATCGTCTCCGACGACGGCGCCGGCGTCACCGGGCGCTTCGCGGGCGACCCGCGTTTCGCTCCGTATCTCCCCTACGGCCTGGCGGTGCGCCGCACCGTCCTCGACACCGCGCTACTGCGCGCCGCGGCGCGCGCAGGCGCCGATGTCCGCGAGGGCGTCGCTCTGGAGCGGCTCCTCACCGCGGGACGCCTGGTGACCGGAGCCATGCTGCGCGAGGGGGGCCACCTGACGCCGGTAAGCGCCCGGGTAGTGGTCGGGGCCGATGGCCTCAACTCGAAGGTGGCTCATGAGTTGGGGGTCGCGCACCGCGGGTGGCCGCGCCGGCTCGCGCTGGTGGCGCACCTCTCTGGCGTGACGGGCCTCGGCGATTGCGGCGAGATGTTCTGCGGCCCCGGCTGGTACGTCGGCATGGCATCCCTGGGGGGGGGCGTGGCGAATGCCGCGATGGTGGTGCCCTTCGCCGACGGCCCGGAGATCGCCCGTGACGCGGAGGGGTACTTCCGCTCCCGGCTCGCCGGCCTCCCAGAGCTTGCCGGGCGCACCGCCCACGCGGAGTTCGTCCGGCAGGTGATGGTGACCGGCCCCTTCGCCCGGCGGGCGCGGCGGGTGGTCGCCGACGGAGCGCTCCTGGTGGGGGACGCAGCCGACTTCTTCGACCCGTTCACCGGCGAGGGAGTCTTCGCGGCGCTGCGCGGCGGCCGCCTGGCGGCGCGCGCCATCGCGGACGCGCTGGCGGACGGGGGTGCGGCGACCCGCCGGCGGCTCGCGCCCTACGTGGCCGCGCGGCGGAGGGCCTTCCGCGACAAGTGGCTGCTGGAGCGCATCGTCGGCCTCGCCGCCACCCGGCCGGCGGTGATGCGCCGGTTCACCCGGCGACTGGGCCGCCGCGCGGGCGTCGCCGACCTCTGGGTGGGCGCCGCCGGCGACACCGTGCCGGTCCGCGCGCTCCTCGCGCCCCGCCATCTCGCCGCTTTCCTCTGGTAAGGGACGTCCGACCGATGCCGATCGACCGCCCGTCGTTCCGCCACGCCATGGCCCGGCTCCCCACCGGCGTCACCGTCCTGGTCGCCCGCGAGAGCGACGGCGGGTTCATCGGGATGACGGCCAGCGCCGTGACGTCGCTGTCGCTCGACCCGCCGATGATCCTGGCCTGCATCGGGCACGAGGCCGCGGCGCACGCGGCCTTCACCGGGGGCGCCGCTTTCGGCGTAAACATCCTGGCGGCCGACCAAGAGGAGGCCTCGCGCCGCTTCGCGAGCGCTGGCGAGCAGCGGTTCGACGGTCTGGGGATGGACTGCACCCCCGGGGGGTTCCCGCGCCTGCCGGGCGCGCTCGCGTGGCTGGAGGTGCGGCGCACCGCCGTCCACGCGGGGGGCGACCACTCCATCGTCACCGGCGTGGTGGAGTGGGCGGCGGCGGCCGACGGCGAGCCGCTCCTCTACTTTCTCGGCGGCTACCGGCGCTGCGCCCGCTAGTGTTCTCGCCGAGGCGCTGGGCGCGGGGGAGCGTTGAGCTGCTTGACGATCCGGCCTCCGACGCGGGGACCGTCCTCGCGTCGCTGGGGGACGTGACCCGCATCAACTTCTTCCTCGGTGGCCGGCACGCGGCGCTGGAGCGTCTCGAAGGGATGTTCCGCGGAGAGCGCGCGGGCGCCACGCTCTCCCTCCTCGACGTCGGCACCGGCCTCGGCGACATCCCCACCGCCGCCGCGCGCCGGGCGCGCTCGCGCGGCCTCGCGCTCCGGCTCGTGGGGCTCGAGCGCCACGCCGCCGCCGCGCGGGCGGCGCGCGGGCACGGCCTCCTGGCCCTCGTCGCCGACGGCGGCCGCCTGCCCTTCGCCGACCGGTCGGTGGACTACGTCCTCTGCTCCCAGCTGCTCCACCACTTCGCGGGCGACCCGGCTGAGCGACTGGTACGCGAGCTCGACCGCGTGGCGCGCCGCGGCGTCGTCATCGCCGACCTCCGGCGCAGCGTGCTCGCCGCCGCGGGCTTCTTCCTCGCCTCGTTCGCGCTGCGCGTGCGGCCGGTGACCCGCCGGGACGGGGTGATCTCGGTGTTCCGGGGGTTCAGCGCCCCGGAACTGGCGAACCTCTGCCGCGCCGCCGGGGTAGAGCCGGACGTGCGGCGCCATCCGCTGTTCCGCCTCACGGCCGCCTGGCGGCCGGCGGGGAGCGCGCCATGATCCAGGTGGACCGTCGCACCATCGCCGCGCCCCTCGACGCGGTGTTCTCGCTCGCGGCCGACGTCGAGCGCTGGCCGGAGCGCCTCGCCCATTACCGATGGGTGCGTTTCCTCGACAAGCGGCCCGACGGCGGCCTCGTGGAGATGGCGGCGTGGCGCGATTTCGGCCCGCTGCGCTGGCCGACGTGGTGGGTCTCGGAGATGACCATCGACCGCGCGGCACCGGCGGTGCGCTACCGCCACGTCCGCGGGATCACCCGGGGGATGGATGTCCTGTGGGCGTTCGAGCCGCGCGCCGCGGGCCTCGAGGTCACCATCACCCACTGGTGGGACGGCCCGCGCTGGCCGCTCCTCCGCGCGCCGGCAGCCAGCCTGGTGATCGGGCCGGTCTTCGTGCACGCCGTCGCCCAGCGCACCCTGGCCGGCCTCGCCCGCGCGGCCGAGAGAGGAACCGCATGACGTCCCCTCGCCGCGTCGTCGTCACCGGCATCGGCTGCGTGACCCCCATCGGCACCGGCGCCGAGGGGCTGTGGGCCGGCCTGCACGCGCGCCGCTCCGCGGTGCGGACGATCACCCGCTTCGACCCGGAGCCGTTCCGCAGCCGCATCGCCGCCGAGATCCCCGACTTCCGGCCGGGAGACGTCCTCGACGCGAAGCGGGCCCGTCGCTACGACCGCTACTCGCAGCTGACGGTGGTGTCGGCGCAGCAGGCGCTGGAGGCCGCGCACCTCGACCTTGCGGCGGAGGACCGCGACCGGGTGGGCGTGATGATGGGCTCGGCGCTGGGGGGCGTGGCGTTCGCCGAATCGCAGGTGGGGGCGTATGCCGCGGGCGGCCTGCACGCGGTGGACCCGGCGCTGGCGCTCACAGTGTTCGGCGGAGCGGCGAGCTGCAACGTCGCGATCGAGTTCGGCGTCTCCGGGCCGAACGTGACCAACGCGATGAGCTGCGCCTCGGGGACGGTGGCGGTGGGGGACGCGTTCCACGCCATCCGCGACGGCCGCGCCGACGTGATGCTCGCGGGCGGCGCGGAGGCCCCGCTCGCCCCGCTCTGCTTCGGGGCCTTCGCGATCATCCGCGCGATGTCCTCCCGGAACGACGACCCCGCGACGGCGTCGCGCCCCTTCGACGCCGGGCGCGACGGGTTCGTGATGGGCGAGGGGGCGGCCGTGCTGGTATTAGAGGATCGCGCCCGCGCGCGCTCGCGAGGCGCGCCGATCCTCGCCGAGGTCGTGGGCGCGGCTGTCACCAACGACGCCTTCCACATGACCGCGCCCCGGCCCGACGGCACCAAGGCCGCGCGCTGCATCACCCTGGCGCTGGCCGACGCCGGGATCGCACCGCGCGAGGTCGGGTACGTCAACGCGCACGGCTCGTCCACGCCCCTCAACGACAGCACCGAGACCCTCGCGTTCAAGCACGTCTTCGGCGAGCACGCGCGGCGGCTCGCCGTCAGCGGCACCAAGGGCTACTACGGCCACGCCCTCGGCGCCTCCGGGGCGATCGAGGCGGCGATCACCACGCTCGCGCTCGCGCGCCAGTGGCTCCCGCCCACGCTGAACCTCGCGCAGCCGGACCCCGCCTGCGACCTCGACTACCTCCCTGCGGGGGGCGAGGGGCGCGGCGCCGAGGTGGCGGTCTCCAACTCGTTCGGGTTCGGTGGGATCAACGCCGCGCTGGTGCTGCGCCGCGACGGCTGACCGCTTGCGTGCGGCGGCGCAGCGCCGGCATATTGGCCCCGCGGACAACGGCGTCCGCGGCGACTCCAACTCACAGCGAGGCAGTTAGATGCAGAAGACCCTGCGCCCCCTCGTGGCAGAGTTCATCGGCGTGTTCATGCTCACCTTCATCGGCGCCGGCGCGATCGTCCTCAACACCTACCGGGACGGGTCGGTCGGCCTGGCGGGGATCGCGCTCGCCAGCGGCCTCGCATACGCCATCGCCGTGACGGCGACGATGAACATCTCGGGCGGGCACATCAATCCGGCGATCACCGTCGGCCTCTGGTCGACGGGGCGCATCGGGGGGAAGCAGGCGGGGCTGTACGTGGCCGCCCAGCTCCTGGGCGCGATCGTCGCGGCGCTCGCCCTCCGGTATCTCTTCCCGGAGATGGCCGGGCGCGTCTCGCAGCTGGGCACGCCGCGGCTCGCGACCGACACCTCGTTCACCCAGGGCGTGCTGGTCGAGGCGATCCTCACCTTCTTCCTCGCCTTCGCCGTGATGGCGACGGCCGTGGACGCGGCGGCCCCCAAGGTGGCGGGCTGGGCCATCGGCCTCACCGTGGCGGTGGGCGTCCTCGCGGGCGGCGGGATCACCGGGGCCGCCATGAACCCGGCGCGGGCCTTCGGCCCCGCCCTCGTGGCGAACGCGTGGCTGGGCCAGCTCGTGTACTGGATCGGACCCATCCTCGGCGCCGTCGCCGCGATGCAGGTCTACGAACGGCTCCTGCTGAAGCGGGACGCCGCCTAGCGTCCCCCGCCGTGGGCGCGCTCGCACGACTCCGGGCCGGCTTCGCGCGCGCCCTCGTGCGGGCAGCCCGTTCCCGTGAGCGGCGCAACCCGCCGCTCGCGGACCGGTTCCTCCTCCTGGCTCTGCGCACCGAACCCACGATGGGCGAGGCCGCCGGCGCGCTCGTCACGGCGCGGCGCCTCCGCGGCGATCGCCTCGCGGCCGTCGAGGCGGCGCGACTCGCCACAGTGCGCTTCCCCCTGGCGAGCGACGCGTGGGTCCTGCTCGGCGAGGCCCTCGAGGGCGCCTTCCGGCTGAAGGAGGCCGCCGACGCTTTCGCCCGCGCGCTCGGCCTCGCGGAGCGCGCCGACGCGGCGTTCCGCAGCGGCCTGTTGCTGCGGCGCGAGTCACGGCACGCCGAGGCGGCGGGGATGTTCGCCCGCGCCTTCGCCGCCGGCGGAGGGCCGGAGGCGCTGTACGAGAACGCCGCGTCGCTGTGGAGCGCGGGGGACGCGGAGCAGGCGCTCCGCGCGCTGGAGATGTGGGGGACGCATTTCACCGACGGCCCGGCCCGGATCGCCGAGGCCCGCCGCGACTTCGCCAGGGGCGCCCGCCCGGCCTAGCGCTTCGCCTGCCAGCTCTTCCCGAAGAGGTAGGCCGTGTACGAGAGGTAGATCACGGCCGCCGCCACGTACGCCGCCACCATGAATCCGCCGGTCTCAGGCATCGGAGCGCTCCGCGTCGGCGTGGGCCCGCGCGTCGGTGAGCCGGGCGAGCGCGTAGCGATGCCAGAGCAGCGCCGCGAAGAAGAGCGTGAACGTGAGGAACGCGAACACCAGCGTCACCAGCATCGAGCCGGGGAGCGTCGGCCGCCCCGGCTTCAGCACCACCGGCAGCGGGTGCAGCGTGCGGAACAGGTACACGCTGACGTGGATGAACGGCACGAGCAGCGCGCCGAGGATCCCGAGCACCGCCGAGTAGCGGGCCCGCTGCCCCGGCTCGTGCACCGCCGAGCGGAGAACCAGGTAGGCCAGCATCACGAACCAGAGAAACAGTGTCAGCGTGAGGCGCGCATCCCACGTCCACCAAGTGCCCCAGATCGTCTTCCCCCAGATCGGCCCCGTGACCAGCACCTCGGTCGTGAAGACCATCCCCACCTCGGCGGACGAGGCGGCGAAGAGGTCGGCGCGCGGGTCCTTGAGGAACAGGTAGACGATGCTGGTGATCCCGACGATGCCGAACGCCAGGAAGGCGACCCACGCCGACGGGGCGTGGATGTAGAAGATCTTTTGCGCCAGCCCCTGCACCGCCTCGGCGGGAGTGAAGACCAGGGCGCGCACGTAGACGCCCGCCAGCAGCAGCAGGGCGACGAGGATCCAGACGGCGCTGCGCCGCAGCGCGCGTTCCGCGGACTCGATGGGCGTCATTCCTCGATCGTCGACTCGAAGAATAGGAGGCAGGCCGCTACGAAGATGATGTCGTAACCGACGAGCAATCTAAGCCACGCCCCGACCTCCGAGAAGGGACGCCCCGCGAAGAGCCGCGCCGTGATCTGCACCGCGGAGGTCACCGGCGGCACGAGGAATGGGAGGAGCAGCACCGGCAGCATCAGCTCCGCGAGCCGGGTGTTGACGGCCATCGAGCTCATCAGCGTCCCCACCGCGACGAAGCCGAGGGTGGCGAGGGCGATCACCAGCACCAGCGGCCCCAGGACCGGGAGCACCGGGACGTTGAAGAAGAGCGCGAAGAGCGGCAGGGCGATCGCCTCAACGGCCCCCACGAACACCAGGTTCGCCAGCATCTTCCCGAGATAGATGGCCGTGCGGCTCGCCGGCGAGAGGAGCAGCCCGTCGAGCGCGCGGTTCTCCTTCTCCAGGCCGAACGCGCGGTTGAGGCCGAGCATCGCGGCGAAGGTGAAAGTGATCCAGAGGATGCCGGGCGCGAGATCGAGCGCGCTCACCGCGGTCGGGTCGCGCGCGAAGTTGAAGATCGCCAGCACCAGCGCGGTGAAGACGAGCGCCGAGACGAAGGCCGTGCGGCTGCGGAACTCCAGCAGCACGTCCTTGGCCGCGATGGCCCACGCGGCGCGCAGCAGGTCACCCACGGGCGGCCGTCGCCTCCGCGTACCGGCGCCGGTAAGCGGCGAGGTCGCCGTCCACGGGAGCGCACTCGGCGAAGCGCCCCGCGACCTGGATGGCCACGTGCGTCG
Source organism: Gemmatimonadales bacterium (assembly GCA_050012655.1). Taxonomy (GTDB): domain Bacteria; phylum Gemmatimonadota; class Gemmatimonadetes; order Gemmatimonadales; family JACORV01; genus JADGQW01. The sequence goes on from JBEKGT010000015.1 coordinate 14,976, forward strand.
CCAGCTCGAGCCCCTCGTCGATGTTGTGGGTGACCAGCACCATCGTCCGCCGCTCGGCGCGCAGCCGCATCAGCACGTCGCGCAGCGCGGCGGCGGCCCGCTGGTCGAGCCCGCTGAAGGGCTCGTCGAGGAGCACGACGCTCGGCGCGTGCAGCAGCGCGCGTGCGATGGCGAGCCGCTGCACCATCCCCCGGCTAAACGTGCCGGCGAGGTCGTCGGCGCGGTCGGCCAGGCCCACGCCCTCGAGCGCGGCGCGGACCGCCGCGTCGCGGCCGGCCACGCCGTAGAGTCGTGCGTAAAAGGCGAGGTTCTCCGCCGCCGTCAATCCATC
>JBEKGT010000016.1:0-14840 GCA_050012655.1 Gemmatimonadales bacterium
GCAGCGGCGGCCGTCCTGCCGGTCCGCGCCGACACCGGCGGCACCGCCGACGTGCTCGGCCTCGTCACCGACTCCTCCAGCGGCGGGCCCGTGGCCGGCGCGCAGGTGCTGGTCCTCCGTGCGGGCCAGATCGTCGCCCGCGCCTCCACCGACCGCTTGGGCGGCTACCGCCTCCACGGCATCGCGACCGGCCGCTACGACGTCGAGGCTCGGCTCCCCGGCTTCCGCCCCGGCACCACGCGCGTGGACGTCGGCCGCACGGGCGGCATCACCGACGTCTCGTTCCGGCTGACCCCGGCGGAGATCGAGCTGAGCGCGATCGAGGTCGGCGCCTCCCCCATCGTCGTGGACACCCGCACCGGCGACCAGGTCTTCAAGCAGGACGAGTTCCAGGGGAGCCCCACCCTCACCACGTCGCAGGTCGTGCAGCAGGCCATCGCCGGCGCGGCGCGCGCCCCCACGGGCGAGGTCCACATCCGCGGGCAGCACGCCGAGTATACCTACTACGTGGACGGCGTCCCCGTGCCCCCCGGCATCTCCGGTAGCCTCAACGAGCTGTTCGACCCCTCGATCGTGAACCAGATCAACTTCCAAACCGGCGGCTGGGACGCGGAGTACGGGGGCCGGAACGCGGCGGTCATCAACGTCACCACCCGCGTCCCGTCGGGGGGCTTCCACGGCTCGGCGTCGAGCTACCTGGGCAACTACGGCTCCGACGGCCAGACGATCACCGCGAGCACCAACGCCGGCAAGCTCGGCTTCTTCTTCTCGGGCACGCGGACCGAGTCCGACATGCGGCGGGAGCCGGTCGTCGCCGACACCAACGCCGCGGGAGCCATCACCGGCCTGCGGAACTACAGCAACTTCGGCAGCGACCTCTACGGATTCGCCAAGATGCAGTACACGCCGTCGGACCACGACGTGGTGAGTCTCGACATGAACTGGTCGCGCACCCGCTTCCAGACGCCGTTCGACTCCGCGCAGGGCGTCATCGCCGACTGGCAGCGCGACCTCAACGGCTTCGTCAACCTCGGGTGGCAGCGCCGCGTCAGCCACGGCCCCGACCAGGGCACGGAGCTGTTCGCCGCGGGCTATTACCGCCACGGCAGTCTCGCGTACTCCCCCGGCGTGAACGACGCGCCCGGCTTCACCTTCGCCCCCGACACCACGCGCTACAACATCAGCGAGGCGCGGAGCTTCGACATCTACGGGGTGAAGCTGGACTACTCCGTGCACCTCTCGGAGCAGTTGACGTTCAAGGTGGGCACGCAGGCGTCGGTCACGCGCGGCCAGGAGGACTTCCGCTCGCTCGACGTGAACCAGGTCGCAGGGCCCGAATCGAGCTCTCCCCTGAACGGCAGCGATGCCAGCTTCTACGCGCAGACCCAGCTCGCGCCCTCGGATCACTTCGAGCTGCGGGCCGGTGTGCGCTACGACCTCCACCACTATCCCCTCTCAGCTACCACGAGCGCCAACGCGAGCCAGGTCAGCCCTCGCGTCCGCCTGAACTGGTTCCCCACGCCCGCCACGACCGTCTGGGCGTACTACGGGCGCCTCTTCATCCCCACCAACATCGAGGACCTGCGCGCCATCACCTCCGATGCGCAGGGTGGTGCGGTGACGGCGCCGACCCTCCCGGAGCGGGGCGACTTCTTCGAGCTGGGCGTCACGCACCGCTTCCCGTTCGGCGTCGTGGCCAAGCTCTCCGGGTACCACAAGCGCAGCTCCCCCGGCCTCGACGACACGCAGGTGCCGGGGACCGCCATCAGCACCGACGTGAACGTGGGGAGCGTCCGCGTCACCGGCGTGGAAGGGGTGGTGGAGGTGCGACCGAGCGGCCCCTTCAGCGGCTTCCTCAACCTGGCCCTGTGCCACGCCTACGGCTTCGGCGGCGTCACCGGCGGCTTCTTCACGATCACGCCGCCCACGCAGACCTTCGACCTCGACCACGACCAGCGCCTCTCCGCGACCGCCGGCCTCACCTACGGCGCGAAGGGGTGGCTGGCGAGCGTCACCGGCATCTACGGGTCGGGGCTGACGAACGGCGTGACGCCGAACACGCCGGGGATCGCGAACTACGACTCGACGCTCTCCCCCACGCGCCCCCTCGGCACCGGGCTCTTCGACTTCAACAAGGCGTTCAAGGTGGGTCCGACCTTCATCGTCAACGCGAGCGTCGGCTACACCGTGCTGGTGGGGGGCGTCGAGGTCCGGCCGCAGTTGTTCGTTAACAACCTCTTCGATCTCAAGTACTCGCTCAAGGGCACGTTCTTCAGCGGCGCGAACTTCGGCCGGCCGAGGACGGTACAAGTGAAGGTGAGCGTCGGGGTCTGACACCCGGAGCGCCGTTGCCGGTGGCGGCAGGTCATGGGCCACCGGCACGGCGACCCACGGCTCGAACACCAGGAGGTGGCATGCGGTTGGCGAACGGGGTGGCTCTGACTCTCGCCGCGGTGGCGGTGGGCGGCTGTGCCCAGGACAAGGCGACGGGGCCGGGCGCCCTGGCGAGCTGCGCCGCCGGGCTCTCGCCCGTGGCGCTCAGCGTGGGCGCGTACGCCACGTACGACCCCGCGGCCAGCGGCGGCTGCATCGCGTTCGCGGCGAACGTCTCCACCACCGACTCCGCGGAGTACCTCCTCGTCCTGCTCTCCACGGGCGGGAACCCCGGCGACTCCGCGGCCTTCACCCTGGGAAGCGCCACGGCCGCGGGGATCACCGCGGTGGCCTCCGTGCCCCTCGCGGCCGCGCCGCGCCCGCGCGCCTCGGCAGCGGCGAGCTTCGACCGCTTCCTCCGCGGCGTCGAGCGGAATCCCCGCGTGCTCGCCGCCCTGCGGCCCGGCGCGTTCCTGGCCCCGCCGGCATCCAGCGCGCCGCAGCGCGTGACGCCGCCGGTCGTCAGCTCGCTCCGCTCCTTCACGGTCTGCGCGAACATCAATTGCAGCTCGATGAAGACCATCACCGCGGCGGTCCGCAGCGTGGGCGCCCACGTCGCCATCTACGTGGACACCCTCGCCCCCACGGGGGGCCTCGCCGCCGCCGACATCGACACCCTCCAGCAGACGTTCGACACCCACGTCTACGCGGTGGACACCACGGCGTTCGGCCGGGAACCCGACATCGACAGCAACGGGGTGGTGATCGCCCTCCTCACCGGCGCGGTCAATGCCCTCGTCAGCAAGGCGTCGTGCGACACGGCGGGATACGTGCAGGGGTTCTTCTTCCCGCCGGACCTCGACCCGGCGTACGCGTCCTCGTACAATCACGGCGAGATCTTCTACGCCCTCGTGCCGGACCCCCTCGCCACGCTGAGCTGTGCGCACACCGTCGCCGAGGTGATGGGGGAACTGCCGCCGACGTTCCTGCACGAATTCGAGCACATGATCAACTTCAACCAGCATGTGCGGGTGCATGGGGCGGGACCGGAGGACGACTGGCTGGACGAGGCGCTGGCGAAGTACGCCGAGGAGCTGGGTGGCCGGAGCTGGCTCCCCGTGGACAGCCAGCAGTTCTCGGACTACGCGATCGGGGACGTGTTCAACGCGGACGACTACCTCTCGGCGCCGGAGAAGCACTTCCTCCTCACCACCACCGACCAGAGCCTCGCCGACGTCGGCGCGGGGTGGCTCTTCGTGCGCTTCGTGGTGGACCAGTTCGGCGCCGGCATCACCCGGCAGCTGGTGCAGACGGGCGCGACCGGCACCTCGAACGTGGCGCTGCAGACGGGCCAGCCGTTCCAGGCGACCGTCACGCGCTGGGCGCTGGCAGATTGGGTGTCCGATCTCCCATCCTTCACGGCGCCGCCGGAGCTGCAGTACACGTCGTGGCACTTCCGGCGGACGTACGGTTCGCTCCACCTCCAGGACCCGGCCGACTTCCCGCTGGCCTATCCTCTGGTGCCGGTGCAGACCTCCGCGGATTCCCCCGTGAGCCTGTCGGGCTATCTGCGGGCCGGCTCGGGCGCCTACCTGCGAGTGCTCCAGGGGCCGGGTAGCGCGGGAGTCGCCTTCGCCCTCAACGCGGGTCTGGCCGCGGTGCCCGCCGGGCTGGGGACGCGCTTCGCCGTGGTGCGCATCCGCTGAGCGCGCCCCCCTAGCCCGGGCGGCGCGCGCTAGCGAAGTTTCCCGCCACTCGCTCCCGCCACCCGAAGGCCGTGCAATGAAGATCGCCATCTCCAGGGAGATCCGTCCCGGCGAGCGCCGCGTCGCGGCGACGCCGGACACGGTGGCGCGCCTCCGGAAGCTCGGCTTTGACGTCTTGGTCGAGGCGGGCGCGGGGATGGGCGCCTCGCTGAGCGATGCAGACTACGTCGCCGCGGGCGCGGAGATCGTCGTTGACGCCCGCACGCTGTGGGGCGAGGCGGACATCCTCCTCAAGGTGCGGCCCCCCGAGGCGAACCCCGGCCTTGGTGCGCACGAGGCGGACCTCCTCCACGAGGGTGCGACCCTCGTCTCCTTCCTGTGGCCGGGCAAGAACAAGGCGCTGCTGGAGCGGCTCGCGGCGCGGAAGGTGAGCGCGCTCGCGCTCGACCAGATCCCCCGCATCACCCGCGCGCAGAAGATGGACGCCCTCTCGTCGATGGCGAACATCGCCGGATACCGGGCGGTCATCGAGGCGGCGAGCTTCTACGGCCGCTTCTTCACCGGCCAGATGACGGCCGCGGGACGCGTCCCCCCCGCCAAGGTGCTGGTCGTCGGCGCCGGCGTGGCGGGCCTCGCCGCGATCGGTGCCGCGCGGGGCCTGGGCGCCATCGTCCGCGCCTTCGACAGCCGCGCGGCGGTGAAGGAGCAGGTCGAGAGCCTCGGCGCCGAATTCATCGAGCTGAGCGTGAAGGAGGAGGGGGAGGGCGGGGGCGGCTACGCAAAGGAGATGAGCGAGGCGTACCACGCGGCGGAAGTGGCGATGCTCGCCAAGCAGTGCCGCGAGGTGGACATCGTCATCACCACGGCCCTCATCCCCAACCAGCCCGCGCCGATCCTCATCACCGAAGAGATGGTGAAGAAGATGCGGAAGGGCTCGGTGATCGTGGACCTCGCCGCGGAGAACGGCGGGAACTGCGCCCTCACCGAGCCGGGCACCGTCGTCGAGAAGTACGGCGTCCACATCCTCGGCTACAACGACCTGCCGAGCCGCCTGGCGCCCACCGCGAGCCAGATGTTCGGCAACATCCTCGCGGAACTGCTGGCCGAGATGGGTGGCGGCGAGAACTTCCACTTCGACCTCGACGACGAGGTGGTCCGCGGCGCGCTGGTCCTGCTCGACGGGAAGCTGCTCTGGCCGCCGCCGCGCCGCTCGTCGGTCGCTGTGGCCGCCCCTGCCGCCGCGAAGGTGGCTGCCGCGCCCCCGGCCCCGCGCCCCAGCGTGGCGATGCGGGCCGCGGTCGCCGCGAAGCGCGCGGCGCCGGGACGCCGCACCGGGGTCGCCGCCCTCGTCCTCGCGGGCGCCGCAGCGATGGGCGCCCTCGGCATCGTGGCGCCCCCCGCCTTCCTCTCCCACTTCACCGTCTTCGTGCTGGCGTGCGTCATCGGCTGGCAGATCATCTGGAACGTCACGCCGGCGCTGCACACCCCGCTGATGAGCGTCACCAACGCCATCAGCGGCATCATCGTCATCGGCGGGATGCACGAGGCGCGAGGGGTCATCAGCTCGCCCGTCGTCCTCCTGGGCGCGGTGGCGATCCTGGTGGCCGCCGTCAACGTCGTCGGCGGCTTCACCGTGACGCAGCGGATGCTGCGCATGTTCCACCGGTAGGACGCGCCGATGCCCCAGACCCTCGTCACCGTCGCGTACCTCGCCGCCGCGCTGCTGTTCATCCTCTCCCTCGGCGGACTCTCGGCGCAGGAGTCGGCGCGGCGCGGGAACATCTTCGGCATGGCCGGCATGGTGCTCGCTATCGCCGTCACCGCGCTGGGCCCCCGCGTCGGCAACTACGGCGTCGTGGCGGCGATGCTCCTCGCCGGCGGCGCCATCGGCGCGGTGGTCGCACTGCGCGTCGGGATGACGGCGATGCCGCAGCTCGTCGCCATCCTCCACAGCTTCGTGGGGCTCGCCGCGGTGCTCGTCGGTGTGGCGGGGACACTCGACCCCTCGGTACACCTCCTCGGCGCCGAGGCGCGCATCCACGAGGTGGAGACGTACGTCGGCGTCGTAGTGGGCGCGGTGACCTTCTCCGGCTCCATCGTGGCGTTCGGGAAGCTGCAGGGGATCCTCGGCAGCCGGCCCCTCCTCCTCCCGGCGCGGCACTGGCTCAACCTGCTGATGGTGCTGGTGTGGGTCTGGCTGGCGACGCGCTTCATCGGCGTGTCGTCCCCCCCGCCCGTGGGTCCGCTTCTCGTGGCGGCGGCGGTCGCCGCGGTGGTGGGCGTGCACCTCGTCGTGGCGATCGGCGGGGCGGACATGCCGGTCGTGGTCTCGATGCTGAACAGCTACTCGGGGTGGGCGGCCGCGGCGGCGGGCTTCATGCTCGACAACGACCTGCTGATCGTGACGGGGGCGCTGGTCGGCTCGAGCGGCGCGATCCTGAGCTACATCATGTGCAAGGCGATGAACCGGTCGTTCATCAGCGTCATCGCGGGCGGATTCGGCACGACGGCGGGGGCGATGCCGGCGCCGGGCGCGAAGCCTGCGGGCGAAGTGCGGAGCGTGACCGCGGAGGACACCGCGCAGCTGCTCCGCGACGCGCGGCAGGTGGTCATCGTCCCCGGCTACGGGATGGCGGTGGCCGCGGCGCAGTACCCGCTGTGGGAGGCCGCGAAGCTGCTGAAGGAGCGGGGGATCGTGGTGCGGTTCGCCATCCACCCGGTGGCGGGGCGCCTCCCGGGGCACATGAACGTGCTCCTGGCCGAGGCGCGGGTGCCGTACGACATCGTCCTGGAGATGGACGAGATCAACCCCGACTTCCCCCAGACCGATGTCGTCCTGGTGATCGGCGCGAACGACATCGTGAACCCCGGCGCGCTCGAGGACCCGGCGAGCCCGATCTACGGGATGCCGATCCTCCAGGTGTGGCGCGCCAAGACGTGCGTGGTGATGAAGCGCTCGATGGCGAGCGGCTACGCCGGGGTGGACAATCCGCTGTTCTACAAGCCCAACACGCTGATGCTCTTCGGCGACGCGCGGACGACGGTGGAGGCGATCCTCGCCTCGCTGCGCGCCGACGCCCCCTCGCCGGCCGCCGGCTAGCCGCGCCGGGCGCGGCCTTGCGCTCGCGCCGACCCCGGCTGGGGCCGGGCTGCGCCCGCGCGCGGGCCGCCGACCCCCCCGCGTTGCGTGCGATTCCAATGTGGTATATACTGATATATATCAACTGCCTTGCGCGGGGGAAGCGGCGATGGAGGAGTCGGACGAGGGCGCGAGCGCCCCGGAAGCGCGCGCCAAGCTCTTCTGGAACGGGCGGTCGCAGGCGGTGCGCCTCCCGAAGGCGTTCCGCTTCGAGGGGAGCGAAGTGAGTATCCGGCGGGAAGGGGACGCGGTGGTGCTGGAGCCGGTGCGCAAGCGCGCCTGGCCGCGCGGCTACTGGGAGCGGCTCAGCGCGCTGACGCGGGGCTTCGACTATCCGGCAGTCGAGCCGCTTGGAGGCGCGCTGCTTGACGTGAAGCTGGACGAGCCGTGACCTGGCTGCTCGACACCAGCGTGATCGTCGCGGTGCTGCGGCACCACCAGGGGCCGCTACGGCGGCTGGCTGCGGTGAGCCCCGACGACGTCGGCATCCCCAGCGTGGCGGTCGCGGAGCTGGCCTACGGGGCGGAGCGCAGCGCCGATCCGGAACGTGCGGGCGTGGTGTGGCGGGCGTTCGTGGAGCCGTTCGAGATCGTGCCGTTCGATAGCGCCGCGGCGGAGGCGCACGGGCGGCTGCGCTTCGCCTTGCGGGCCCAGCCCACCGGCGAGCGCGACCTGCTGATCGCGGCGACGGCGGTGGCGCACGGCCTCACGGTCGTCACGCACAACGCCCGCGAGTTCCGGCGCGTGCCGGGCCTGGCCGTGGAGGAGTGGAAGGACTAGGGCACCGCGAGCCGCGAGCTATCCTCGCGGTTCGCGCCGGTCCGTCGCGGCATCTGCCCGCGCTGGTCGTCGCAGCAGGGTGGCACGTCCTCACGCCGACTGGACGGACCTGCCTGGGCGCAGCCTTGCACTCGCGCCGACCCCGGCCGGGGCCGGGCTGCGCCCCGGAAGTGCTCGCCTCGGCCCCAACCGGGGTCGGACGCTCGCCGGCCGCGCCCAATCTGCGCGACGAGTCCGGGAGGGTTGTGCCCCGCAGCGGCGGGCGCCGTGCGACCAGCGGGAGCCGTCCGACCGCCGCGAGGACGCACAGCCCTCCCGGGTGAGTCGCGCGGCGCAGGAAAGCCGCTAGGCCACGCTCGGCCGCGCGGCGGCCGCCCGGCAGGGGATGACGAGCTGGGCCCCCTCGAGCCCCGGCGCTGAGGCCTCCACTCGCAGCTGCCCCGCCGCCCGCGCCGCCTGCACGATGGCGCAGCAGAGCCCATTGAAGGCGCTCCGCGTCTCCCCCTTGTCCGACTCGTGACACGACGGGTCGCCGTTCCCCACGCCGATCAGCTTCCCGCTCCCCGTCACCCGGAACGTGATGAGGTCGTCGGCGATCGGCACGAGCAGCCCGCCAGCATCCCGGACCTCCACCGCCACCACGCACACATCCTCGCCGTTGGCGTCAATGCTCGCGCGGTCGGGCGCGAGCGCGATGCGCGCGGGCGCGCCCGTGGTGCGGCGCGTGTCGGTGAGCACCTGCGCGCCGCCCCTGAACCCGTGCGCCTCCAATGTGCCGGAGGCGTAGGGCACCGTCCACGCCACGTGGCCGTTCCGGGGCACGTCCTTCGCGCCGAGTGACGCGCCGTTCAGGAACAGCTCCACGCGCTCGAGGTTGGAGTGGCACCACACCTCGACGTCGCGCCCCTCACGCCCCGCCCAGTTCCAGTGCGGGAAGAGGTGCAGAACGGGCTCCGTGCCCCACCACGCCTTGTAGTACCAGAAGTTGTCCTTCGGGAAGCCGCAGGTGTCGAGGATCCCGAAGTGCGAGCTGATGCAGGGCCACGCGTACGGTGTCGGCTCGCCGCGGTAGTCGAAGCCGGTCCACACGAAGCCCCCCGCGAGCCACGGGCGGGCCGCATAGCGCGTCCACCACTGCTCGGCGAGGGCGCCCCAGTCGGGCTTGTTGTGGTCGTACGCGTCCACGTACCCCTTCACCGCGTCGTTGGCGTAGATGCCGCGGGTGCAGAGGGTGCTCGCGACCTCGGTGCCCCACATCGGCTTGCCGGGGAAGGAGCGGTGGATGGCGTCCATGTCCTTCGCCGGATCGCGCCGGTTCTCGTAGTTGAACCCCTGCACGTCCACCACGTTGGTGACGCCGCTCCCCCAGCCGCCATTCATCGCCGCGGTGACGGGGCGTGTGGGGTCGAGGCGGCGGAGCAGCCGCTTCATCGTCGCGGCGATGCGCGCGCCGCGGTCCTCCCCCTGCACGAACCACTCCTCGTTCTCCATCGAGTACGCGATGATGGAGGGGTGGTTGCGGTCGCGGCGGACCATCCGCTCCAGCTGGCTCAGCCCCTCCTCCACCGAGGCGAAGAGGCGCGTCTCGTCGAGGACGAGCATGCCGAGCCGGTCGCAGGCGTCGAGGAGTTCGGGAGTGGGCGGGTTGTGCGAGGTGCGGTAGGCGTTGCAGCCGAAGGCCTTGAGCCGCGCGACGCGGTACGCCTGGAGCGCATCGGGGAGGGCGCTCCCGACGCCGGCGTGGTCCTGGTGATTGCAGGTGCCCTGGATCTCGACGTGGCGTCCGTTGAGGAAGAACCCGCCCTCGGCGTCGAACCTGATGCTGCGGATGCCGAAAGGCACCTCCTCCCGGTCCACCTCCCCGACCGGCGTACCGTGGACCGTCGTACCGTGTACCCAATCGAGGACCACGGAGAGGACGAGGCGGTAGAGGTGGGGCGTCTCCAGCGACCAGAGTTCGGGGTGGAGCACGTTGCAGCGGACGGTGAGGGCGCGCGTCTCCCACGCGGGCGCGCTCGTGGGCACGCTGCGCGCAGTGGCGACGGTGTGGCCCGCGGGGTCGAGGATCACCGCGACGACGTGGCAGGGGAGGGCGTCGTCGGAGTCGTTGGCGATCTCGGTGCGGATGGTGAGGGCGGCGGCGGCGGCCGGGTGGACCTCGGCGGAGACGAAGGTGCTCCCCGCGCTGATGTGGACCGGGTGCGTCTTGGTGAGCCAGACGTGGCGGTAGATGCCGGCGCCCTCGTAGAACCATCCTTCGCGCTCGGTGGCGTCGGCGCGCACGACCAGGACGTTGGGGCCGCCGTAGGAGACGTAGTCGGTGATGTCGAAGGTGAAGGGGGCGTAGCCGCTGAGGTTCCTGCCGAGGTAGTGGCCGTTGAGGGCGACGACGGCGTCGCGGTAGACCCCGTCGAAGGCGACGGTGATGCGGCGGCCGCTGTCGCCTTCGGGGATGGTGAACACGCGGCGGTACCAGCCGATGGAGGTGGCGGGGTACTGCCGGCCGATGGGGTAGCAGCCGTGCTGGACGAGTTCCTCGGAGTTGTGGAAGGGCAGCTCGACGGCCCAGTCGTGGGGGAGGTCGAGGGCGCGCCACGCCGAGGCGTCAAAACGCAGAAGGGAAGGAGCCAGAAAGGAACCGACCTTCTCCCAGTCGTTGCCGGAGCCGAGTCCGAAGTCCTGCGCGGGGTCGGAGGCGTGGCCGAAGGCGAAGCGCCAGTTGTTGTCGAGGAGGAGCCGCTCGCGGCCCCCGGGCACGGCGGCCGCGCGCATCGCCGCGGCGCGGCGGGGGAGGGCCATCAACGCGGCGCCGGCGACGGAGGCGGCGAGACCGGACTTCAGGAGTTTACGGCGGGTAAGGCGGGGCATGGGGGCTCCTGGGGGGAGCAAGAGGTGCGGGACGGGCTTAGCTCCCTACCTCGGGCTGGTTGGGCTGCGTCAGAAGTCTGCGCTGGCGGTCGTAAGCTGCAGCGCGCAGTCAGCAGCCCGCAAGCCATACTGGGGTTAGTAGATAAGGCGGCGAATTGAGCCCCTTCCGCACCGTTTGTCCACCCGGCCTGTCCACCGCTCCATCTGCTTTCCCATCACTATGACATCTACTAGTTGCGTGTTGGTCTGTCGCACCGCAGCTTGTGCGCACCTCCGCAAGGCAGACGCGGGTCCACGCAGGAGACACCATGGTAGCCGGGTTTCTGCTGAGCATCTTGGGCAGCGCGGCATACGACACTGCCAAGCAGGTAGCGGCGGGCCTGTTCGGTGACCGAGGGGATGACAAAGTAGCGCTGGTTTACGAAGCGCTCGATGCAGCTGCGAAGCAGTTCTTTGATCGGTACGGGAACGCATTTGGCGCTCCCGCCGAGTCGTTCCTTGCTCGGCAGGTCAATTGGAATGCGGTCGTCCGCTCCATCTACTACAGCTCGCCGCCAATCGGACCGACCGCGTTCGACGTTCACGGCTACGGGGAATCCCCTCCCGCATCCGAAGAGGCGGTGGCATTTCTGGTTAAGGTAATCGAGCAGGAAATGCGTCGGCACTGGGAGTTGGACAAGGTGCTGACAGAGAAGGACTCAATCCGGAAGCTCGACCACGTCGCCGAGATCATTCAGAGCTTGACCGGCAAGTCTCCGCCGGATTCGAGACTGGACGTGCGAGATCCAGATCGCGCTCCAGGCTGGGTGCCTGAGCGGAACAAGCTCTACACGACCACATTGGGCAATGGAGCCACGATTCGGTACGTGCTGAAGGACGACGGTGTAAACGTCGAGTATGTCTTCCCGGATGGTGCCGTAGCCTACTACGACGTGGACAACGCTGGCAGCCTCCGGAACTACAAGTCGCCCTATCCGCTGGAGGAGTACCGGGTGGTGGTCGACCCCTCCATGGTCATTAGGACGGAAGAGCAAGAGCTCCGGGATGGCCTGAAGAGGATCGTACTGCACCTGAAGTGGGGGAGGCGCGTCGAAACCGTGGTGGACAGAGATGGCAGGCTCAAACACGTCCAAATCAACGAAGGTGGGGCGCACGTCGACCATCAGAAGCGCCTATTCGTGGTGCTGCCCCCAAAGAGCGGCGACTAGGAGCCCGACACGCGCCGCCTAACCAGCGCGCCAACAGGACCCCACCAACCACACCCTCTGGGTAGCGCGTTGCCAGTCACGCCGCAAGCCGGCGCGCCCTAGCAGCTGCGTGCGCTAGGCGGCTGGTCCTACAACTCCATCGCGGAGCGGCGCTCCGCAGGCGTCTTCGCCTCCTTGGCTTTGGTGGTAATACGCTCAATTGCCGCCCGGACTGCCTTGTGCCGGCGTCGAAGAAGCCTCGCTGCCTTCCCGGTCTCCTCGTGAATGGTACGGAGAAGAGTGCGCAGGTAGCGTTCCTCGATAACGTCAATCTGATATTGGCGCTCGCCACCCGGAATCGCCACGGAGCGTCGGAACTGAAGGTGACGTGCCCGCCTCAATGTCACTCCCTTCCTACCTGGACGAGCATCCCATAGCTGGCCCTGGAGAACGAGTACAGGGTAGTAGACCTGGATATTCAGAGGCTCCTCGCCGTTGAAGTGCCAGTCGTCGAAGTGCCGAGCTTGGTGCTGATCTACGACGTCGCAGAGCTTCCGGAAGCACTCAAAGTGCTCGTCGTCGTGCCACGCCATCCAAGCGCCGTCCTTCTCCTTCTTCTTCTGGAACGAGCAGTACTGGGTTGCGACCCGACCATTGCAGTAGTGATGGAAGTGCTCGTACCCGAGATACTCACTGTAGGCGATCCAATCGTCCGCGTCGCCTTTGGCGGGGAAGCGCACCGGCAGTCCGGACACTTTCACCTGTTGATGGTGAAGGAAGGGCACGATCGGCTTCTTCGTAAGAAGCGCGAGGGGCTGGGGATTGTTGACACACTCCACTAGGACGACAGGAAAGAGATAGTCATACTCCCCAGGGCCAGCCTTCTCGGCGGTGAGAGCGAAGATGTCGAATTCTCGCGACTTGGATGTCACTGGGTCCTGGTAGGACGCGTTTGCCTCAACGTAGTAGCCCTCGGAGATAAGTACGGACTCGACGCGCGACTCCAGGAGATAGCCGGAGCGCAGCATCGCTTCGCGTGCCTCGTCGAATGTGATGCGTAGAGGCGAAGGGACCATGAGCGACTCCCACTGCGGTGACGAGCCGCCTAACGGACTCGCGTATCAGTTGCAGCGCGCGCACAGGAACTCACCACCCCCACCCACTGGGACACACCTTGCTCGGCGAACCGCCAACCTGCGCCCGCTTGCAGCTGCGTGCGCTAGTTAGGCCTCATCCCAACCAGGCGGTCTGCGGTGTCGAAGCCCTTAAGGGTGACATAGTAAATCTCGCCCTTCCCAGAGCGATCCTCGAGCAAGCCAAGCTGCTGCAGCTCCCGCTGAGCGGCCATCCATCGGGCAGCGGAACGTGCACTTGCCTGTTCGATGAACTCACGACTGTTCGTCTGAAGGAGTGGGCCGCCCATGACCCGAAGATGCATGACTAAGCCTCGGGGATCATCAGCCGCTGCGAGAAGCAACTCACGAGCATCTGCTGATATGGCTGGCAGAGGGGGTGGGGGCGGGGCGTTTGGGGCGGCGGGCGCCGCCTGAGGCCTCGCGGGGAATGTCCGTATGACCGTCTGCGCGAGTTGACGCGCAATCTTCTCTCGGAACTCCGTAATCGTTGAGTAGCTCTCGTACAAGCCCCTTGCTGTGCATTCGGCCTTGAACTCCCTAAGCGCGCGGTACTGGCCCTCGTGAACGCTGCTCGGGTGGACAGGCTCGTCAGAGAAATAGATGAGGGCAGGCCTGTTCGCGGCGATGTGTTCGTTGATCTCCTCCACTGTGCCGCTCGATGACTCGCCTGTGGGGCTGCCTAGCCGTGTCCAGAAGACCGCTACGAGTATGTCGCAGTCATGCAGCAACTGCTTGTTGATGATTGCCTGTGCCCTATCGCCCATCTCGGGCGAGGCGTGGGTTTCCCAGGCAACGGGAGCCAATACTACTCCGCGGTCCTTCGAGTTGATCGCATTCCACTCGAGTACAACATCGCGCACGATCTGCCTCTCCTTGGCCACGTCGCTGGGAGAGGCGATCATCACGTTATAGACCAGGGCACCGTAAGGCATGAGCGGAACCTCAGATGACGCCTAACCAGCGAATCCACAGCCGGGCAATCCCCCCCGCCCGCCGCGTAACACCGCTACGTATGCAGCGTGCCGGGTGACGGGGCAAGAGCTAGGCGGCCGAAGACGCTCACCACCGCTACGACGTCATGGATCCACCCTGCCTCGACGTCCTCAATCAGGTTGGACTCCTTGCCGATGTGGGTGATTTGGACTGCAACCATGCTGAGGCGCGCGAGGAGCCCCAACGTGGCAGGTGAGCACGGCGAGCCGTCGGCGGCGGCGCTCTTCGGTTCCGGGTGGAGCTCGTAGGCTTCTAGCACGTCCCGGTACGAGACGACGCGCACCAAGCCCACCGAACCCAAGCCCTTGGTCGTCGCGCGGAAGCGCCGAGCCGAGTGCACATCCGTCCATTGGAGTCGCGGCCACTGGCGTGGGTCGCTGGTGTAGGAGGCGATGAGGTGGAAGTGCTTCGGGTCAGCGCCAGCAGGATGGCCAAGCGGGGCGACCTGTGCGCTGAGGAGGAAGTTCATCGGCTTGATTCCATCCGCGTAGCTCAGTCCCTCCTTGGCCAGCGGCTTCCAGAGCAGCGGCGTACTGGCGGCGAGGCGTCCGAGGGCTGGCCGGTCCAGCCAGGTCGGATGCTCCACAGGCAAGCTAAGGGCCCTTCGGAGGAGCAGCTCCCAGCACATGCGCATCCAATCACTTGAGCCCTCATCAGG
>JBEKGT010000017.1:0-14831 GCA_050012655.1 Gemmatimonadales bacterium
GACGGACTGGTGGCGGTGCTCGCCGCCGACCCCGAGACGGCCGAACGTGCGGTCAAGCTCGTGCGCAGTGATTGGGACACCCCCACGCCCGCGTTCGACACCGAGTCCGTCGGCGACCACCTGGTCCAGGCGGCGCCCGAGGCCCGGACCACGGTGTCGGCGGGGGACCTCGACGCGGGGCGGCGGCAAGCGGCGCGCACCTTCGACGTGACGTACCGGCACCCGTACGTCGCGCATGCGGCGATCGAGCCGCACGCGGCCGTCGCGGAGGTGAAGGACGGCAAAGCGACGGTGTGGGCGAGCACGCAGGCGCCCTTCTCGCTCCAGCCGCAGATCGCCCGCGCGCTGGGGTTCCGGGTGGAGGACGTGCGGGTGATCACGCCGTACGTCGGCGGCGGATTCGGCGGGAAGGCGGCGGGGCAGCAGGCGGTGGAGGCGGCGCGCCTGGCGCAGGCCGCGGGGCGGCCGGTGCAGGTCGCGTGGACCCGCGCGGAGGAGTTTTTCTACGACACTTTCGATCCCGCGGCGCTGGTGCACGTCGTTTCCGGGACGGACGCGAACGGCCGCCCCACGGTGTGGGACTACGAGGTGTACGGCGCGGGAGAGCGCGGCACGGAGGTGATCTACGACGTGCCGAACCGGCGGGTGCGGGTGCACGGGGCGCCCGCGGGGTACCACCCGTTCGGGGTGGGACCGTGGCGCGCGCCGGGGGCGAACACCAACCGCTTCGCGGCGGAGCAGCAGGCGGATGCGATGGCCGCCGCGGCGGGGATGGATGCGCTGGAGTGGCGCCTGCGCAACACGACGGACGAACGGATGCTGCGGGTGCTGCGCGCGGTGGGCGAGGCGGCGGAGTGGCGGCCGGGCGTGGCGCCGCGCCGCGGCGGCCGAGGGAGGGGGCTGGCGTGCGGGATCGACGCGGGGAGTTACGTCGCCCACGTCGCGGAGGTCTCCGTGGATCGCGCAACGGGGACGGTGAAAGTGGAGCGGGTGGTGTGCGCGCAGGAGATGGGGATCGTCGTGAACCCCGTGGGCGCGAAGATGCAGATCGAGGGGGCCATCACGATGGGGCTGGGCTACACGCTCGCTGAGGAGGTACGCTTCCAGGGGGGACGGGTCGAGACCTCCAACTACGACACCTACCAGCTGCCGCGCTTCTCCTGGGTGCCGCGGATCGAGACGGTGCTGGTGCCGAACGACGCCCTGGCGCCGCAAGGGGGCGGCGAGCCGGCCATCATCAACACGGGCGCCGTGGTGGCGAACGCCATCTTCGACGCGACCGGCGCGCGGATGCTCCGGCTGCCGATGACGCCCGCACGCGTGCTGGCCGAGCTGAGGAGAGCCTAGCACGATGCCTGCGACGACCGACCCCGGCGCCTTCTTCGGCGCGCTCCGCGAGGCCCTCGCGAAGGAGTACGACGTCGAGGGGTTCGTGGGACGCGGGAGCATCGCGCTTCTCTACAAGGGGACGGAGCGCACGCCGAAGCGCGCCGTGGCGATCAAGGTCATCCCTCCCGACGCCCCCGCCGGCCTCGGCGAGCGGGTGCGCCGCGAGGCGCGCGTGGCGACCAATCTCGTCAACGCCAACATCGTCCCGATCTACAAGGCGGGTCAGGCGGCAGGGGCCGACTACTACACGGTGAAGTGGGTGGACGGCTGCTCCCTCAACCAGGTGATGGCCGAGGTGGGCCAGATGCCGGTGCCGCTGGCCCTCACCGTGCTGCGGTCCGTCGTACGCGGGCTGGCGTATGCGCACGACCGGCGGGTGCTGCACCGCGACCTCTGCGGGGCCAAGGTCCTGGTGGACCGTGACGGCACGGTGGCGGTGGCGGACACGGGGATCGCGCGGGCGCTCCGGGAGCAGAACTCCGAGGCGGCGGTCGGGTCGGCGCTGTTCCGGAGCCCGGAGCAGTGCTCGGGGCAGCAGGTCGCCGCCCAGGCCGACCAGTACTCCCTCGGTGTGCTGGCGTTCCAGATGCTGACGGGGAAGCTGCCCTTCGAGGCGGAGAGCGAGAAGGCGCTCTTCGAGCTGCACGTCTCGGCGCCGCCCCCCGAGATCGGGATGACGCGTCTCGACGTGCCGCCGGAATTCGTGGACGTGGTGCGGCGGGCGCTCGCGAAGACGCCCGGCGAGCGCTTCCCGACGACGCGGGAGATGCTCCTCGCCATCCAGGCGGTGCCGCTGAGCGAGGAGGAGCAGAAGGCGGCGGTGGAACGGCTTCAGGAGTTGGCGCAGCGCGCGCCGCAGCCGGCGCTGGTGACGGAAGCGGGGGCGGTCGCGCCCCCGCCGCCCGCGCCTGCGCCGGTGCGCGTGGTGGCGCCAGCCCCGCCGCCTCCGGCTCCCGTCGCGGCCGCAACGCCGCCAGCTCCAGCGCCCGCGACAGTGGCGCCGTCGCCTGCCCCTGCACCGCCTCCTGCGCTTGTTGCGCCGCCGCCGGTGGTGGCTGCGACCCTCGCACCGCCCCCGCCGCAGCCCGCACCGCCCGAGTCGTCGGAGGAACTGGCGCTGGAGTGGCCCGAACCCCCGGCACATCTCACCGATGAGGCCCGGCCTGCGGCGCCGCCGCCGAAGCCCGATCTGCTGCCGGAGCTGGAGCTGGTGGACGAGGCGTCCCCCCCCGCTTCCGCGCCGGAGCCACCGCCCCAGCGCCGCTCGAAGCCGTTCGTGCCGCTCCCAGCGCCCCCGCCGGCGCCGATCTCGTGGGAGCCGTCACCCAACCTCGCGCCGCCTCCCATGGCGCCGCCGAGCGCTCCGCCACCTCCGGTGACGCACGAGCCGCCGCCGCCCCAGCGACTGGTGATCAACTCCGTGGTGATGCCGCTGGTGCTGGCCCCGCCGTCACCGCCCGCCCCGCCGGCCGACCGCGGGGGCTGGGGCCCGCCGACCGCCCGGGGGGACTGGGAGCCGACGATCGCACCGCCGCCGCCGGAGCCGCCGACGCCTCCCCCGCGGACGTCATCCCCTGGCGTGGCTGCCCCCCGGGAGGAGCCGGCCTACATAGAGCGGGCGCCGGAGCCGCGGCGGTCGACGATCGCGCGCCCGGCGCTGCAGCCGCCTGTCCGCAAGCGCCCCGTCGGGAAGATCGTGGCCGGCGTCGCGGCGGTGGCGGTCCTCGCGGCGGTCGCGGTGGTGATCCTGACGAAGCGGGACGAGACCGCGCAGCCCTGGGCGGAAGCGGCGGCGGCGCGCGCCGCCGCGCGGAAGGCGGCGGCGGACAGCGCGGCCGCCAAGGCGCGGGCCGACTCGATCGCGACCTTCGCGCCGGTGCCGCTGGTGGGGTGGGTGCGCGTCGACGGCGACCTGCCGGACGACGCGATCATCTGGCTCGACGACAAGCAGATGAAGGGGCTGAGCTTCCCGGCGACGCCCGGGAGGCACAACCTCGAGGTGCAGACCGACGAGTTCGAGCCGTGGGAGACGAGATTGGTGGTGCGGCTCGGTGACACGACGCGGGTGGACGTCGAGCTGGTGCTGATACAGCCGCACGATTCGCAGCCCTAACCGGGCGGCGCGCCGCCGCCCCTTGACACCCCTTCCCCGCCGGAGCGCGCCGCAGCCCGAACGCCCCCATCGGCACGGAAAATGCCGCTCCCCGCGGGCGTGGCCATGACCACGAACGCCCCGCACAAGTGGGTGATCGCTGGCACCGTCCTGACCGGCACCTTCATGGCGGTCCTCGACTCCAGCATCGTCAACGTCGCGCTCCCGCGCATGAGCGGGACGCTCGGCGCGACGATCGAAGAGATCACCTGGGTCGCGACGGGCTACCTCCTCGCGAACACCCTCATCATGCCGATCATCGCGCTCCTCTCGGCGCGGTTCGGCCGCAAGCGCTTCTACATGACCAGCGTCCTCGCCTTCACCCTCGCCTCGATGGCGTGCGGGACGGCGCGGAGTCTCCCGGCGATGGTCGCGTTCCGCGCCATCCAGGGCCTGGGCGGGGGCGCGCTCGTCACCGTAGCGCAGGCCATCCTCCGCGAGACCTTTCCGGTCGAGGAGCAGGGCGTCGCGATGGGGATCTACGGCGTGGGGATCGTGGTCGCCCCGGCCCTGGGTCCCACGCTGGGCGGCTGGATCACCGACCAGTACTCGTGGCCGTGGATCTTCTACGTCAACATCCCCATCGGCATCCTCAATCTGCTGCTGGTGCAGCGGTTCATCCACGACCCAGCGTACCTGGTCCGCCACCGCGACCGCATCGACTGGACCGGACTCGGCCTGATGGCGGTGGGCCTGGGCTCGCTCCAGTTGATGCTCGAGAAGGGGGAGGACAAGAACTGGTTCGAGTCGCAGCTCATCGTGTATCTGGCGGTGTTCGCGGTGGTGGGGCTGGGCCTCTTCATCTGGCGCGAGCTCAGCGACGAGCGCCCCGCCGTGGACCTCAGGATCCTGAAGAACGTCCCCTACGCCTCCGGCACCCTCCTTGGGGGCGTGCTGGGGATGGGGATGTTCGGCACCCTCTTCCTGCTCCCGGTCTTCCTGCAGAACCTGCTCGGCTTCACCGCGATGGCCTCGGGGGTGGCGATGCTGCCCAGGAGCATCGCGTCGGCCGTCGCGGGGCCGATCGGCGGGCGGTTCTACAACCGGGTGGGGCCGCGGTTCCTCGTGGTCGTCGGCATGGCACTGAACGCCGTGGGATTCTGGCAGCTCTCGCATCTCACGGGCCAGGTCGGCGCGTGGGACTTCTTCTGGCCGCAGGTGTGGCAAGGTGCGGGGATGGGACTGCTGTTCATGGCGATCGCCACGGCGGCCCTGGCCACGATCCCGAAGCCGAGGATGACCGCCGCCACCGGTCTCTACAACGTGGTGCGCACGGTGTGCGGCAGCATCGGGATCGCCGTGGCCGCCACGCAGACGACCTCCAGCACGCACCGCTACCACGATCTCCTGGCCGAGCACGTGACGATCTACGCGGAGGGGACGCGGCAGATGCTCCAGCGCCTGACGGGGTCCATGGTGCAGGCGGGGACGGACCCGGTGACCGCGGGGCAGCGCGCGCTGGGGATCCTGAACCTGCGGGTGACGCGGCAGGCCACCGTGCTGGCCTACAACCATCTCTTCCAGATGACGACGGTGCTCTTCCTGGTGGCGCTCCCCCTTGCCTTCCTGCTGGCCTCACGCCGCGGCGCCCGCGCGCCAGCGAAGCCGGCCTAGCGGACGCGCGAGCGGGCCGCTTGCGGCGGCAGGGTGCGGGAGTCACCGTTCGAGGCACCTCAGCGACCGGTGAGCCGCCATGACCGAGCCACGCGAGCCCAGCAGCCACCTTCCCGCGCCGCCGATCGGGCCCGACGCGCGCGATCGCGTGGTGGAGGTGCTCACGCAGCACTTCGCCGGCGACCGGATCACTGAGGCGGACCTGGAGGCCCGCCTGGAGCGGGTGTACGCCGCCACGACGGGCCCGGAGCTGGAGGCCATCATCGCGGACCTGCCGGGCAATGTGCCCGCGGTGTTTGCGGGCGCCATCCCTGCCATCCCTGGCGACGGAGCGGCGGTGCGGCGGATAGACGCGCTTCTCTCCGGGCAGGAGCAGCGGATGACGGGGGTCGTCCCCCGTCAGCTGCAGGCGCGCGGCCGCCTCGGCTACGTCGAGCTGGACCTCACGCACGCGACCTTCGAGCAGGGGCTCACGACCATAGACGTGCAGGCGTTCATGGGCTACGTGCAGGTTCGCCTGCCGCCCGGCCTGCGGGTGGAGTGCCACGGCCGCGCGGTGGCCGGCTACTTCTCCCTCAAGGGCGCTTCCCGAGCCGGCGGGGACGACGCGCTGAGCGTGGTGCGGATCACCGGCCGCGCGGCGTTCGGCTACGCGGAGGTGTTCATCGCGAAAGGCGGGCCTCCGCGGCACCCCGGCCGCGCCGACTGAGAGGCGCCGCGGGGGCACCAAGTCGATCCGCAGGCGACGACGTGGCGGTCTCGAGTCGCTGGTTGCGCATCGGGGGCGGCGCGGTTACCTTCCCTTCAGCGATTTGCGTGGCAGTCTGCACACAAGTTCTGACGACAGGTAAGAGGGCTGGCGTCCGCGCCGGCCCTTTGAACTTGTCGGGATCGCAAGCGGTGGCGGCGAGCGCCGTTCTCCGCCGGAACACAGCCTATCGTGAGGGCGACGTCACGAACACCACAAAGGAGCAGTACCGTATGCGTACCAAGGGCAAGGTGAAGTGGTTCAACGACGCGAAGGGCTTCGGGTTCATCACGCCCGACAGCGGTGAGAAGGACTGTTTCGTCCATCACTCCGCGATCCAGGCCCAGGGCTTCAAGAGCCTGGCCGAAGGCGAAGCGGTCGAGTTCGACATCGTCCAGGGCCAAAAGGGCCCGGCGGCCGAGAACGTGGTCAAGCTCGGCGCGTAAGGCCAGCTGACTAGAAGTCGGGATCGGCGGCTCGGCAACGAGCCGCCGATTTCGTTTGGTGCCATCCGGATCCCGCGGCCCGGCAGCCGATCGCCGGGCATTCCGAGGGCGAGAGGGGCCAGCGAGCGTGAGGGAAACGACTCCCTGCTCGCGGCGCGTCAGGACGCGGGCGTGCCCTTCTTCCTGTGGTGCCTCCCGCGTGGGGCGTTCGCGCCCGCGGCGGCGGTGACGGGCCGGCCGCCGCGCGGCGGCGGCGGGTCGGGCGGGGTCTCACCCACGCGCGAGCCATCGCGGTACGCGTAGACCCACGTGAACTCGGCGCCGAGGAGGAAGATCTGGGCCGAGTAGTAGATCCACACCAGGAAGATGGCGAGCGAGCCGGCGGCGCCGAACCCCGAGGCGATGTACGTCCTGCCGAGATAGACGCCGATGAGGAATCTGCCGATCTCGAAGAGGATGGCGGTCATCAGCGCGCCGATCCAGACGTCGCGCCACGCGATGGCGGCCCGGGGCAGGAACTTGTAGATCATCGCGAACGCCACGGTGATCGTGCCGATGTTGAAGATCGCGTCCACCATCTCCATGACGACGTTCCACACGGTGAACCGCGAGCCGAACCACTCGCCCGCCGCCGCGAGGCCCGCCGAGACCACGAGCGACACGATCAGCAGGAACCCGATTCCGAGGATCATGCCGAACGAGAGGATCCGGGTGCGGACGAGGTGCACGATGCCGCTCGCCTTGGGGGCCGAGGGACTGCGCCAGATCCTGTTGAGGTCGCCGTAGAGCTCGGCGAACACGCTGGTCGTGCCGAACAGCAGGATGGCGGTACCCAGGAGCTCCGCGACGAGACTGGTGGTGGTGTTCTGGGCGCCCCTCAGCAGTTGTTCGATCGCGAGCACGCCGGCGTCGCCGGTGAGGTTGCGTAGCTGGCCGAGGATGTGGTTCTGGGCGGCGTCGCGGCCGAAGAGCAGTCCCGCGACGGCGACGACCATGACCAGCAGCGGCGCGATGGCGAAGAGCGTGTAATACGCGAGGGCGGCGCCCATGCTCGAGGCGTCGTCGTCGTTCCACGCGACCGCCGCCCGCTTCAGCAGCACCAGGTGATGCGGAATCGTCACGCGGGTCCTCCCGCGAGCTGCGCCCGGATCCTCTGTTGCACCGGGCCCGTGCGTCCTCTAACACCTACCGTGCATCGCCAACGAAAGCCCCGCCGATCCTGCGATCGGCGGGGTCTCCGGGTCACGGGGCGAGCCGGCCGTCAGTTCCGCCGCTGCCCTCGGCCATAATCCTCATCGGTGGGCCGATGCCTGTAGTTGTACCGCCGGTCGTGACCGATCCACTCCTTGTCCTGCGGCGGCAGGAAGCGCTCGTTGCCGCGCTGGTAGACCTGTACCGGGCGCGCGCCGCGCACTGAGTGCTGGTAGTACTGGCCGTTGTAGCTGTAGACGGTGACCGGCCGCCACTGCCGATAGCTGGTCCGCCAATCGCCATGCTGCTGCGGCGAGTAGGTGGAAAGGGTGATAGCGGGCCCGAGCCGGGCACCGATCCTGACGCTGATTTGGGCCGACGCCCCGGTCGGCAGGGCAAGAAGCCCGGCGAACAGGGGTACCGTCAGCAGTGCCGCGATGCGCATGCGATGCTCCCTTCAAGTGACGACAGGACGTTCGGCCGAACGCATGAAGGCTAGTCGCCCGCGTGTCCCGGCGTCATCACACGAAGGGAGGGATATCGCCTGACTCGAAAGGAGTACTTCCGCTCCATTGCCTCGCCGTAGCCTCGTTCAGTGTGGCCGGCCGAACCCCAGGGTGACCGACTCCACCTCCGCACCGTAGCCCCCTGGCGTCACCGCGACCCCGTCCTCGCGCTGCAGGGAGAGCTGCAGCCGCTCCACCCGGTCGAGCCGCGGGCCGTCGCCGCTGCCGCCGCGTCCGGCCGCGGGCCCCACCCAGTAGTTCCACTCGCCCGGGAACCCTTCCGGGAGCAGCACGCCGCGGCCGAGCCTGAAGGCCGAGAGCGGCAGCGACCGCTCGCTCCAGGTGCTGTCCACGCTCACCGCTGCGCTCCAGGTCGTGCCATCGTCTTCCATCAGCGCGAGGTGCAGGACCTGGCGGGCTCCGAGGCCGCGCAGCCGCAGCCGTACCGCCTCCGCGAGCGCGATGGCTTCCTGCCGCGAGCGGATCCGGTCCGCGATCACGAGCGACGCCGTGTAGTCGGCCAGCCCGACGCCGCTCGCGTCCACCGGCAGCTCGAAGTGGAAGACCGGCTGCCCCGTCACGTCGGACAGCCCGAGCCGGAAGAGCCCGCGGCGCCCTGCGTCGCCGATGCGGGTGAAGGCCAGACGCGCGGCGTCGGCGCCGGGGTCGAACAGCACGAGCGGCGTCCGTGGGCCGACCACATCCACCTTCCAGGACTCGCGGCCGGAGTAGTCCCAGTCCCACGGCCTCCGGTGCAGGCCGCTGGGGAACGTGGTCGCGGAATCCCCGCGGAAGATGGTGATCACGAACTCGTTCGGCCCCTCCCGCAGCGCCTCCGCCGGCACAGAGGTGGCATACACGTAGCCGCCTGCCGGGTGCATCGCGAAGCCGCGATAGAAGCCGCCTGCCGTCGGCCGGATGAAGAGCGTGGCCGAGTCGGGCGGCATGGCGTCCACGACGCGGGCGCGCAGCTCGGCGCCCCGCCCCGCGAGGTACGCGGGCGCGGCCAGCGACTGCACCGACGGCGGGAGCGAATCGCTCGGAGGCGCGTGGTATTCGGAGAAGCCCACGGCGCCCACGGAGGCCGGCAGGGTGGCAGGGTCCACGGGCCCCACGGCGCTCAGGACGTACACGCCGGGTGTGACCGAGAACCGGCCGCCCACGGCCTGCGCGCTCCGCGGGTTGCCCGCGGTGATCGGCTGCACGGTGAAGGCAGCCCCGAGGTCTGGCAATGTGACCGTCATCGGCCAGGCGCGGGCGATCAGGCGCGTCACCACCTTGCCGGGGCTGGGCGGCTCGAAGGGATCGCGGACGGGGACGGCGTCGGGATAGACCTCGAGGCGCCAGAGGCCCGGCCGCACCTTGTCGAGGAAGTAGGTCCCCTCCCCTTCGTAGCTCACCACGGGCGAGGAGCCGTAGCCGGCGACGCGGCGCAGCGCGGTCGGGTCGGAGGGCACGGCGTGCGTCGAGCCGGCGTAGAGGAACGCGTCGCGCGAGACCAGCTCGCCCAGGTTCTCGTCAGCGGAGACGTGGAAGTCGCCGAACCGCGTGTTCCCCGGATACGGGCCGTACGAGCGCATCCGCGGCAGACGGCGCATCGCCTCGGCGGCGATGATGGCGCTCATCGCCTTGCGCGGCGTGTACACCAGGTTCAGGTAGTGGGTCTGCCAGCCGAGGTTGCGCGAGGCAGTCTCCAGCATGTCGTAGGCGAACATCGCGGCGAACTGCGCGCCCACGGCACGGAAGGTCCGCGCCATGGCCGGATACATGGTGCCGGTGCGCAGGTCGGGGCTGTCGAACTCGTAGACGATGCGCGGCATGCGGGCCATCTCCGGCCGCAGCATGTCGGGGAAGGAGTCCACCGCGCGGAGGTAGTTGCCCTCCAGCTCGTGGCCGGAGTTGAGGCCGGTGGGATACCAGGCGAAGGTCACGCCCTGTGCCCGCGAACTCCGGATCGCCTCGGCGATCCTGAAGTCCTGGCTGACGTTGTAGAAGACGAGCTTGTCGCACCCCGTGCCGCGCACCGCGTCGGTGAGGGCGTTGATGTAGCGGATGGAGCCCTCGCGGTCCTCGGGGTGATGCCACGGCTCGTTCACCAGTTCGATGAAGAGGATGGCCGGTTCGTCCTTGAGCGCCACGTGGGTGTACGGGTTCACGTGATCGAGGATCTGCCGGAGGTAGTTCACCTGCGCCGCGATGGCGGCTGGGTCGGTGCCCATGCGCGCCTTGCCGAAGCGCCGGCCGAAGCCGGGCTGCGTGGTGTCCTGCAGCGCGTCCGGCCAGTTCGAGCCGTAAAGCTGGATCGGGCTGAAGAGGAGGTAGATGCCGCGCTCCCTGTCGCGGGCGATGAGGTAGTCGAGCAGGTCGAGATGGTCGTTGGCGATGAGGTTCCCGGCGCTGTCGGAGGCCTCCCAGTCGCCCCAGAAGGTGAGGCGCAGGCCGTCCCAGCCCATGCGGGCGAACTGCGCCACGTCCTCGTCGATCATCCGCTTCCGGTCGCCGTGGACGTAGCCCGCCGCGCGGTAGTCGGAGGCGGTGTGGATCACGTAGTTCGCGCCGAAGAGGGCGACCTCCTGCCGGTTGTCCCGCCAGCGCACCACGCCCGTGGAGTCGAGGTAGACGGCGCGGTTCGCGATCGCGGGGGCGGCCGCGGACGCAGGCGCGGAGGCGGGCACGCGTGCGGCAGTGGGCACACGCTGCGCCTGCGCGGCGGGGACCAGGACGGCGAGCGAGGCCACCAGCAGGATGGCGAGTCGGGGCATCAGTCGCATAGGGTCACCTCACCGCGCCGGCGGGACGGCCTCGGGGGCGCTGCCTCGCCGCACCACGACCGTCACACTCGCGTCGCGGAGCCCGTCCGCGCTCGCGGAGATGCGGAGCGTCCCGGGCTGGGACGCCCGCAGGATGGCCAGGCCGCGGCCCTCGAAGGCGTGGTGCTGGTCGGACCGGTACGGGTCGTGGTCCTGGAGGTCGGCGTTGTCGAGCGCGACGATAGTGCCGCCGGCGACGGTGAACCGGACGAGGTCGCCGGCCGTCGGGACCACCGTCCCCGCCGAGTCCACGATCTCGAAGGTCACGTGCGCCACGTCCCCCGGATCGCCGGTGACGGTGTCGCGGTCCACCGAGAGCCGGATCGCGGTGGCGGGACCCGCCGTGCGCATCTCGGCCTGGCACGCCACGGTGCCGTCCCGCCGCCTCCCGACGGCCCGCAGCACGCCGGGCTCGTAGGGCACGTCCCAGCTCAGGTGCAGGTCGTCGGTGGTGGCGTTCACGACCGGCTGCGCGTAGCTGTTCCAGCCGCCAGTGGTGCCCTGCGCCGGGAACTCGAGCCGCTTCGCGCCGAGAGAGCGCCCGTTGAGAAACAACTCCACCGTGTTGCAGTTCGTGTAGGCCAGCACGGGGATCAGCTGCCCGCGCCGCCCCGCCCAGTTCCAGTGCGGGACGAGGTGGAGCACCGGGCGGTCGGTCCACAGGCTCTGATAGAGGTAGTAGGTGGCCTTGGGGCGGCCGGTGATGTCCACCGGCGCGGAGCCGAACCCCTTGAACGGCCACATGCTCTCACCCAGGTAGTCGATCCCCGTCCACATGAAGTCGCCGGCGAAGTAGTCGTGCGTCGCGACCCACTTCCACAGCCGCTCGGCACGGAGCATCCCCGTGGTGTAATTGGGCCGCACGACCGCGGTGTCGTTCCCCAGCGAGTAGCCCCGCCCGAATTCGTCCGAGGCGGAGACGCTCTCGGTGCCGATCATCCGCCAGTCGGGATGGTCGTGCCGGTCCTGCTCGGCGAACAGCTCCCGCCGCTCGTGCCAGCGGTCCACGTAGTTGTAGCCGACGACGTCCAGGGCGTTCAGGAAGGGGAGCGTGGCCCGGCCGCCGTCGGCGGCGATGTGGTCGTTGCCGGTGGTGACGGGACGCGTCGGGTCTTCACGGTGGAAGATCTGGACGAGCCGGCGCAGGACCGCCACGCCCTCCGGCGTATCCTGCTCGCCGATCTCGTTACCGGCGCTCCAGAGAACGATCGAGGGGTGGTTGCGGTCGCGATGGACGAAGTCGGTCAGGTCCCGCTCGGACCACTCGGCGAAGTCCCTGTGGTACCCCTCCGGCACCTTGCCGTAGGTCCATTCGTCGAAGGCCTCCGCCATCACGAGGAAACCCAGACGGTCGCAGAGGTCGAGGAACTCGGGCGCGGGCGGGTTGTGCGAGGTGCGGATCGCGTTCGCTCCCATCGCCTTCAGCACCTCCAGCCGGCGCTCCCACACCCGCTCCGGAACCGCCGCGCCGACCGCGCCCCCGTCGTGGTGCAGGTTGACGCCCCTTAGCTTGACGGGCCGGCCGTTCAGCAGGAAGCCGCGGTCCCTGTCCCATGCGATGGCGCGGATGCCGAACGGTGTGATGAGAGCGTCCGCTGCGCGCTGGCCATCCACCACCTCCGAGCGGAGGATGTACAGATTCGGCGTCTCCACGGACCAGAGCCGCGGCGCGTCCACCCGCAGCCGCTGCTCGAGCTCGACCGTCTGCCCGGCGGGCGCCGAGAAGGGCGCCTCCACGCGCGCCACCTCGCGGCCCGCGCCGTCGAGCACCACGGAGCGGAGCACCCCCTCGTGCGCCGCCGCGGAGCCGTTCTCCACTCGCGTCCGGACCACGACGTCCGCTCCGGCGGAGTCCACCCGCGGGGTGGTCACGTAGGCGCCCCAGTGCGCCACGTGCACGGGATCGAGAAGGGTCAGCCAGACGTGGCGGTAGACACCGCTGCCGGAATACCAGCGGGAGTTGGGCTGCGCCGAGTTGTCCACGCGCACCGCGACCACGTTGACGCCGGCCACCAGGTGATCGGTGAGGTCGTAGGCGAAGCTGGAGTATCCGTAGGGCCGCCGGCCCAGGTGGAAGCCGTTGATCCAGACATCGCTGTAGCGGTGGACGCCGTCGAACTCGAGCCACGTTTCGCGGCCGCGCGCGCCGGCGGGGAGGCGGAACGCCTTCCGGTACCAGCCGATGCCCGTGGGGAGGTAACCCACGCGCCCGCCGCCAGGGGCGTCCTGATGCGGCGTCCCCTCGATGCTCCAGTCGTGCGGGAGGTCCAGGCGGCGCCACTGCCGGTCGTCGAACGCCTGCCGCTCGGCGCCGGCGGGATCCCCCAGGGTGAAGCGCCAGCCGGGGTCCATGGAGAGGCGCTGCCGCTGCGCGGCGGCGGGTCCCGCCGTCACCGACAGCGCGGCCAGACCGAGAACGAACACCATTGCGGAGCGCATCATGCGTATCTCTCGGTAGGGGAGCCCGGAGGCGACGCGCGGATCGGCCATCGCCGGTACGCCGGTACGTTAGGCCCGGCGCCGAGGCCACCGCAAGCATTCCGAGGCCCCGGGTCGCCGGCATGGCCTCGCCGGGAGGCTCCTGCTGCAACAGCGGGGGCACGCCACTCCCGGCGCTGGGAGGCGACCGGTACATTGGCCGTGCATCCCGAACCGTCCCCTTCCCTGCAGGAGTGACGCCGATGCGGACCCGTCTCGCCAACCTGGCGGCCCTGTGCGCCCTGGCGCTCGCCTTCCCCGCGACCGCCCAGGTGGCGCCGGCCCCCTCGGTCGCGCTCGCACCCGACACCTCCTGGGTCACCCGCAGCGCGATCTACGAGGTGAACATCCGCGACTTCTCTCCCACGGGGGATCTCCGGGGTGTGATCGGCGGGCTGGGCCGCATCCAGGCGGCAGGGGCGAACGTCGTGTGGCTGATGCCGGTCCACCCGTTCGGGATCGTGAACCGGAAA
The DNA here is from genome assembly GCA_050012655.1 of Gemmatimonadales bacterium. Taxonomy (GTDB): domain Bacteria; phylum Gemmatimonadota; class Gemmatimonadetes; order Gemmatimonadales; family JACORV01; genus JADGQW01. Next base: position 13,808 of record JBEKGT010000017.1, read on the forward strand.
GGACCCCTCGGCTCGCCGTACGCGGCCCGCGACTACCTCGCGGTAGACTCGGCGTTCGGGACCATCGCCGACTTCCGGTCGCTCGTGCGGGCCGTGCATGAGCGCGGGATGAAGCTCATCATCGACTGGGTGCCCGATCACACCTCCCCGGACAACGTCTGGGTCCAGGAGCACCCCGACTACTACATCCGCGACGAGCACGGCGGGCTATCGGTGCCGCGCGACCCGGACGGGAAGCCGACCGACTGGACCGACGTTGTCCAACTCGACTTCCACAACCCCGCGCTGCGGAGCGCGATGATCGCCGCGATGCGCCACTGGCTGGTGGATCTCGGGATCGACGGCTTCCGTGTGGACGCGGCGGGGTTCGTGCCCGACGATTTCTGGCGCGAGGCCCTGCCGGCGCTGCGCTCCGCCGTCCCGCGGCCGATCCTGCTGCTCGCCGAGTGGGGCGACCTCAAGATGCACCGCTTCGGGTTCGACCTGACATACGGCTGGGACTCGTACAACCGCCTCAAGGCCGTGTGGCGTGGCGCTCCGGCGGACACGTTCGTCCGGCGCGAGGTGGCGGACCTCATGGCCATGCCTGCGGGGGGGATGCGGCTCCGCTTCACCACGAACCACGACGAGACGGCGTGGGACAATCCGCCGGTCACGCTCTTCGGCAGCGCCGCGGCGGCCCGCGCGGCGTACGTGGCCATCGCCCTCCTGCCCGGCCGGCCCCTCCTCTATGACGGGCAGGAGGTCGAGAGTCCGCAGAAGCTCCGCCTGTTCTACCGCGACTCTGTGGAGTGGGACCAGCCGCATGCGGCCGAGGCGCGCGCGTTCTACCGGCGGGTCCTGCTCCTCGCGCGGACGGACCCGGCGTTCCGGTCGGGAGAGTTCGCGGAGGTCGGCACCAGCGCCCAGGGGGACGTGATCGCCTATCGGAGGGGGGACGCGGTAGTCTTGGTGAACGCGCGGAACCGCGACGTGCACCTCACCCTGACGGGCGTCAGCGTGGATCGCGCGCGGGATCTGCTGT
>JBEKGT010000018.1:0-14416 GCA_050012655.1 Gemmatimonadales bacterium
GCCCCTCTCGGCCCTCGGCATCTACCCCGCCGTGGACCCCCTCGACTCGGCGAGCCGCATCCTCGACGCGCAGTACCTCGGCGAGCGGCACTACAAGGCCGCGGTCGCGGTGCAGGGGATCCTGCAGCGCTACAAGGACCTGCAGGACATCATTGCCATCCTCGGGATGGAGGAGCTGTCCGAGGACGACAAGGTCATCGTGGCCCGCGCGCGGCGCGTGCAGCGCTTCCTCTCGCAGCCCTTCCAGGTGGCCGAGGCGTTCACCGGCCGGCCGGGGAAGTACTGCAAGCTCGAGGACACCATCTCCTCCTTCGAGCGGGTGGTGAACGGCGAGTTCGATAACCTGCCGGAGTCGGCGTTCTACATGGTCGGCGGGATCGAGGACGTCATCGAGCAGGCCAAGACCCTCGAGGCGGCGTGACCGAGCGCGCCCTGCGCGTCCTCGTCGTGACGCCGGAGCGCACGCTCTACGACGGCAGCGCCTCCGCCGTCGTCGCCCCCGCCTACGACGGCCTGGTGGGCATCCTGCCACGCCACGCCCCGTTCCTGTGCCTTCTCGGCACCGGCCGCCTCATCGTCCGCGCGCCGGAGGGGGAGCAGCGCTTCACCATCGCCGGCGGCTTCATCCAGGTGGTGAGCGACGCTGTGCGCGTGGTGGCGGAGAAGGCGGAGGCGGCGGCGCCGTCCGCAGCGTAGCGGCCGAGGCACCCCCGCCACCCTGCCGGCCCGCCCCGGGTTCCCCGGACGGGCCGTTCGCGTTCCCGGAGATGAAGGGGGCTTTTCCACTAGTAGTAGGAGTGTTCCACCCCTCAGGTGGCAATTCCGATTCGTCTTGTCTGATATACGTCGCACCTGGCGCCAGAGACCCGGCCCGGCGTGAGGCGCATCACGGTCCGAGTCGGCGTGGCCCGACCACCTTCCGCCGAACGGGCCACGTGCATTTTCCGGCGGCCGGGGGCTATCTTTCCGCGCATCCCGGCGCCGGCTCGGCGCCCGCCACCTCACACGGAGGGACGACATGAAGGTCTCGAAGGTCTTCGCGGCTGTCGTGGTGCTCTCGCTCGCGGGGGCGGCCGCCAGGGCGCAGGTGCCCGGCCTGCCGTTCTATCCCACGCCGACGGGGATGGGCATACTGGCGTCAGCGGACTACGCGATCCCCGCTTCGCACGAGACGATGCTGGCGCTCCGGGGCGGTATCGGATTCGGGCCGTTCGGCGCCACCGCCGTCGTCGGGCAGTACAAGGTCACGGGCCTCACGTCGCAGATCGCCTACGGCGCGTCCGCCGCGATGAAGGTCTTCGGGGGCGGAATGCTTCCGGTGTCGATTACGGTGCAGGGGGGTGTCGGGCAGGTGAAGAACCCGTTCTTGACAACCACGACCGTGACGTACGTGCCGGTCGGCGCGGCGGTGCGGGCAAACCTGCCCCTCTTCCCGATCAAGCCGTTCGCGGTGGGCTACTACGTGCTGGGCAGCAACGTGAAGAAGGAGTTCCGTCTGACGGTCGGCGCGGACTTCAACATCCTTCTCGGGCTAGGCGTTCACGCCGCGTACGACATGGGGAGCGCCAACACTTGGGGCATCGGGGCGCACTTCAACTTCCGCATGCCCGTGATGTGACGCGCTGTGGCGGGGCGGGCCGGTCCGGCCCGCCCCGCCGCGCCTTCCCACTCTGTCCACCCTGGTGCGATGACCCTCCTCCGCTCCGGCGCCTTCCGCCGTGCGCTGCTGTGCGTCGGCCTCCCCGCCGCCCTCGGCGCATGCGCGTTGACCTTCGATACCCGGTCCCTGGGCGTGCCGGTGACGATGGCGTCGCCGGTCGCGGCCCCGGCCGTGGGCGACACCTTCACGGTGACGCAGACCGCGGTGCATCTCCTCTGGGGCGTCTACGAGGCGCGGCGGGTCAACCTCCAGAGCGCGCTCGCGAACCAACTGGGCGAGGGGCACGGGATCGCCAATCTCCGGATCCGCACCCGCCACCGCCTCGGCGATGTCATCCTTACCGTCCTCACGGGCGGCCTGATCGCGCCCACGACGGTCACCTTCGAGGGCATCATCACGCACGCAGCCCGGTAGCGCTCCGGGCGGGCCCGAGGCCCGTCCGGTGACCCCCGTCGCGTTCCCGCCGTATCCCCGCTTCCAAACGGCGCCCCGGGTGACCCCGGTCACCGTGCGCGCCGCACGTCCACCTGCTATTTTCGGACGTCCCCAGGGACCCGGGCGTCTCGCCCGCGGCCCCGATCGCACGGTGGGGTCCAACGCTCAAGGGAGGCTCGGTATGACAGGAAGGATGCGTGTGGGTTTCGCGGTGGTGACCGGTCTGCTCGGCTTCGCGGCAGCGGCCTCGGCGCAGATCCCCGGGATGCCCCTGTTCACGAACCCGCGCTACGGGACGGGCATCCGCGTCCACGCGGACCTCGGTCAGCCCAGCAACGGTGGCACGCTCGGGAACAGCTACACGGTCGTGCAGGGCGGTGTGACCTTCGCGCTGGGTCCGCTCGGCATCGGCGCCAACCTCGGGACGAGCCTGCAGCGCGCCAAGCAGCTGGCGGGAAGCGACTCCGTCGGCCTCAACGACAACTTCACCGCCAGCGCCATCCTGCAGCTGCGGATCCTGGGCGGTGGCCACAACCCGCTCGCGATGTCGCTGTTCGGCGGCGCCACCACGGAGGTCACGGCGCAGCAGATCGCCTCGGCGAGCGTCCACTACAAGTACCCGAAGCTGATGAACTTCCCCGCGGGCGCGGCGCTCGGCCTGCACGTCCCCCTCGGGCTGGCCAGCCTCAACCTGTGGGGCTCCGGGCGGATGGTGTTCACGAAGTACGTGAGCTGCCCCGCCGCGGACTACCCGGGCTTCCAGGGCATCAGTCAGATGTGCAATACCACGGAGCACAATTTCCGCTGGGCGGTGGGCGCCGACCTGCCGATCTTCAGCGTCATCTCGCTGCGGGCGGCCTTCGACGGCGGGAAGATGAGCGGCCAGACCGTGAACGTGTGGGGTGTGGGCGCTTCCATCGGCATCGGCGGGATGCGCTAGCGCCGATGGTCTAGGCCGCGGGGCGCTCCAGGAGGTCGAGCAGCAGGCCGACTGAGCGTTCCGCCGCGCCCTGGCCGCGTTCTACGACCGCCCGTGCCGCCGCTCCTGCGGTGGCACGGGCGGTCTCGTCGGTGAGCCAGGTGCGGAGCGCGGCCTCCAGCCCGGGCGCGTCGGCGACGCTCGCGCCGCCCCCGGCGATGAGGAGGAGGCGTGCGTCGCGGCTCATCCTCCAGCGCGGGCCGAAGAGTACCGGCACGCCAAGCGCGGCGGGCTCGATGACCGAGTGCAGCCCATGTCGGTGGAAGCCGCCCCCCACGTATGCCACCGCCGCGGCGGCGTAGAGCTCCGCAAGCACGCCGACGCGGTCCACCACGCAGACGTCCCAGCGCGGCGCGGGGGCGCCCGCGCGCGCGCGATCCTCCAAGGCGGACAGCAGCGTGATCTCCGCCCCGCCACCGAACGCGGCGGCGACGCCGCCCACGAGGGCGCGCCGATGGGCGCTCGTGGGTTCGTGCGGGGCGGCCACGAGGCGGAACGGGATCCCGGCCCTGCGCAGCGCGCCGAGGGCGGGGAGGAGCCGCGCATCGTCGGAGGGCCACGTGGATCCGGCCACGACGATCGGGCCGTGGCCGCTCGCGCGGGTGAGCGCAGCGAGATGCGGCGCTCTCCGGTCGAGGGCGGCGGCTCTCGCGCGGGCGGCGTCGTGCCGGGTATCGCCGGTGACGACGACCCTCTCCGGCGGGACGCCGAGGGCGACGAGGCGCTCGGCGTCGGCGGCGTCGATCGCGCCCACCCGGTCGAGCTCGGCGTAGGCGGGGCCGAGGAGGGCGCGCGCGGCACCGCCGAGCCGCGACGACGCGGCGGCGAGGTTGGCGGAGACGAGCGCGGTCCGGACGCCGCGGATGGCGGCTTGGTGGATCAGCTCCGGCCACACGTCCGTCGCGGCGAAGCAGAGGACGGACGCCCGCACGGCGTCGAGGGCGCGGCCCGTCTCCCGCGCGGTGTCGAACGGCACGTAGCCCGCGTAGTCCGCCGGGAGGCCGGCGGCGAGCCGCTCGGCGGACGGCGAGCTGTGCGTGTAGACGAACTGCCAGCCGGGCCGCGCCGCGCGCAGCAGCCGGAGTACCGCCTCGGCCTGCCGCCCCTCGCCGACAGAAGCGGCGTGCAGCCACACCAGTGGGCGAGCCGGGTCGCGGTGCGCCGCGGCCCAGCGCGCGAGGGCGTCCGCGGCCCCGAGGCGTCCCTGCACCGATCGCGCGAACTTGCCGCGGCCGGCCGCCGCGAGGGGAGCGAAGGGGCGGGCGAGGGCCCAGGCGGCCCGGTACCACGGAGGGGTCATGGCGCGCGCAATGTGGCGGCCGGCCGACGGATGGTCAACTGCGCGGCCCGTCCTTGCCGGCGGGGCGGCCCGCCGCTAGCGTGCGGGCGATGACCGTCCGCGAGTACCTCCGCCGCTCCCGCGCCCCGCGCTACAGCCTCGTCTTCGCGCTGCCGCTGCTGCTCCTGTACGAGGGGTTCTCGGCCGCGCTCACCGGCTCGGGGACGGACGGGGTCCGCAACGGCGCCGACGTCCTCCTCAAAACGCTCTTCCTCTCGCTCGGCGGGCGGGAGGGGCTCTACATCTTCGGCGCCGTGCTCCTCGGCGGCGGGGCCTGGCTGGTCTGGCGCGACCGCCGCGCCGCCCGGGAGCCGTGGGCGGCGCGAGTCCTCGCCTGGATGTTCCTCGAGAGCGCGGCCTACGCGGCGGTCTTCGGCTTGGTGGTTGGGTCGCTCACGGCGCTGGTGCTGCGGGGGCCGCGCGGACTGTCGGTGGGCGGCGCGGCGGCGCTCACGCTGCCGACGCAGCTGGTGATCTCCCTCGGGGCCGGCCTCTACGAGGAGCTCGTGTTCCGGGTGCTCCTGGTGGGCACGCTGGTGCGGCTGTTCGCGCTCCTCCTGCCGGGGGGGCGGCGCGTCGCCACGGCCCTCGCGGTCGCTGCGGGCGCCCTCATCTTCTCCGCGTTCCACTACATGGGGCCGCTGGGCGACACCTTCGCGGTGTCGAGCTTCACCTTCCGGGCGATCGCCGGGGTGGCGTTCAGCGTGCTCTACGTGACGCGCGGCTTCGGGATCACCGCGTGGACGCACGCCTTGTACGATCTGGGGCTGTCGCTGCTGATGGCGGGGTAGCGAGCGCGGCTTCGGCGTCTGGTAGCTGGTAACTGCGGTTCTGACCTTGGCGTCTGGCCCCCGCCGTTCTGTCTCCTCCTACCGCTCCATGTTCGACCAGACGGCGATCACGCCGCACCGCAGCGTGGAGCGCTGGAACTCGGGGGGCACCTCGAAGATGCTGCGGTAGACCTCGACGTTGCGGATGCGCTGGATGGGGAAGTCCGGCCCCACCGCCTGCGTGGCGGGGAATCCGTCGAGGAACCACTCCGGCGTGCAGTTCTTCCCGCTCGCCATCATCTGGACCTGACAGGTGCCGCCCGGACCACGGCAGGTGGTGAAGACGCCGGGCACCACCACGAGCAGGTCCCTGAGGATGTTGGCCTGCCGCTCGTCGATCATCTCCTTCGTGATGAAGTAGCCGATTCCCCGGTTCCGGCGGCTCTCGAACGCGTCGTTCGAGCGCCAGTTGTTGGACGGTGCCGCGGCGACGGTGACGGTGTCGAGCGCGACCGCCTGCGGATCGAGCTCGAGCACCCGCTCGACCTGGGTGCCGGTAGGGAGGGTGATCTCGAACGATGCCATCCGGAACCCGACGGCGCGCGCCTGAAAGGAAATGGGCGTGCCGCTCGGGAGCCCGCGCATCGCGATGGTGCCCGAGGAGTCGGTGAAGGCGGCGACGCGGGTGCCGACGAGCTGGACGTGCACTCCGGCGATCGGCTCGCGGGTCTGCTTGTTCACGACCCGGCAGACGAGGTCGCCGCCGCGGCGCGCCTGCGCCTGGGCCCTGGTGGCCAGGGGAGGCCCGACCGCAAGGAGGGCGATCATCGCCGCCCCGGCGAGGACGGCTGGCGTCGCCCGGAGGCGCCGCGCGGCCCGTGCCGCGCATCCCGATTCCCGCATTCTCCTACACTACCGCAAGGCGCCGTCGGGCGAAAGGCGTTGCCGGGCGCCCGAGGAGCGGGTCCGCGGCCAGGGCCACGAGGCGGCTGGCGGGAGGCCACCGAGGAGCGCCGGGGAGGCGTCGCCCCTCGGGGCGCGGGCAGGGCCGGAACCGTTGGGAATGAGTCCCTACTGTGTTCCCCTTTCCCTGGCTTCGCCCAGGGCATCCCCGTGCGCCAGCTCTATCTTGACAATTCCCGCGCCGAGCCATAATAAGGGCGCGACGGGCGGTCCGGCCTGCGACCGGATGCCGCCTGTGTGCTGCACCATTCTGCTGAACCGAGCTGACAAAATCGAGGTCATTGCGCGCGACTCGGCGGGACCACCCCGCGAGTGGCGTGTCCCTCCGCAGATGGCTGCGGGCGGGTGTGGCCTTGCAGGGTGTTTGGCAGGACCCGCAGGAGACCGCGGCCGCGCGCTTCCCCGGCGCGCCGTCGGCGGTACGTCCTGTGGTGACCTTTCCTCTCTTGCTGGGGGAGCTCGATGAATCGTTCAACGTTCAGGACCCTGCGGATCGTCGCGGTGTTCCTGGCCTTGCTTGTCGGGTCGGCAGGCGTGGCCTGGGCGCAGAACGCGGTGATCCGTGGGACGGTGCGCTCCGACGTCGGCGAACTCGTCGAAGGCGCCAGCGTGATCATCCCTGAGATGGCGATCCAGACGGCCACGGCGGCGAACGGGCAGTACATGATCAACATCGCCGCGGCCCGGGTGCGCAATCAGCTGGTGACGCTGCGCTTCCGGATGATCGGGTTCCGCCCTCACACGCAGACCATCACCATCAGGGCTGGTGAGCAGGTCCTCGACGTGGCGATGGCGACCGACGTTAACCGGCTCGAGGACGTGGTGATCACGGGCGTGATGGAAGGCACGCCCCAGACCTCCACGACCTTCTCCATCGGCCGCGTGAACGTGGCCGACCTGCCGGTGCCGGCAGTGAACCCCCTCTCCCAGCTCGCCGGCCAGGTGCCGGGCGTGAACGTCGTCTCCACCAGCGGCCGTCCGGGCGCCTCGCCCGACGTGATGCTGCGCGGGCCGACGTCGATCAACGCCGACGGCCGCGGGCAGAACCCGCTGTACATCATCGACGGCATCATCCTCCAGGGTGGCCTGCCGTCGATCAACCCGGCGGACATCGAGAACATCGAGGTGGTGAAGGGCGCGGCCGGCGCGTCGCTGTACGGGGCGCGCGCGGCGAACGGCGTCATCAACATCACCACCAAGTCGGGCCGGACGGCGGCGGAGGGGATGACCTTCCGGTTCCGCTCCGAGGCCGGCATGAGCGACATCGAGCGCGAGTTCCAGCTGGCGCGCCAGAACGCGCTGATGATGGACCCGACGGGGCAGCGGTTCTGCGTCGCGGACAACACCCAGCCGCTCTGCGCCCGCACGCTCGACTGGACCACCGAGACCAACCGGGTCAACAACGCGCCGGGTGACTACGCCCTGGTGCCGACGACCCTGACCTTCGACCCCGGCTCGGGCGCCTCCGGCAGCGTGCTGCGGCAGGTCTTCCTGTCGCACTACTGGCCGGTGCCGACCTACGACAACGTCCGCCAGATCACGACCAGCTCGCCGTTCGTCAACACGAACGTGGACGTGACGGGCCGGATGGGCGGCACGCAGTACTTCGCCAGCCTGTCGCAGCTCCGCCAGCAGGGCTCGATCCGCTACATGGACGGCTTCACGCGCTACACCTCGCGCCTGAACGTCGACCAGAGCGTCGGGAACAACCTGACGCTGTCGTTCCGCTCCTTCTACAGCCGCAACACCTCCGACGGCTCGAGCCAGGACGGCGGCGGGAACCTCTTCTTCCGGCTGACGCGGCAACCCGCCTCGGTCAACCTGCTCGCCCGGGACACGCTGGGCCGCCTGTACGCCCGGTCGGACATCCTGAACCAGGGCGACCAGAACAACAATCCGCTGATGTACACCACCGGCAACGGCGTCAACGACATGACGACGACCGACCGGTTCATCGGCGGCGGCACCCTGCGGTGGGCGCCCTTCGGGTGGATGGACTTCGAGGGGAACTTCTCCTACGACCTCAGCGCCAACCGCTGGAACTATTACATCCCGAAGGGCTTCCGCACCCAGGGCCCCGCGTGGACGGACTTCAACGGGTGGATCTACTACGAGAACTGGGGCACTCAGGCGTACAATACCAGCTTGAACCTGACGATGCGCCACAACTTCGGCAGCGACCTCCAGACGAAGTACACCTTCCGCTACCTCTTCGAGCGTCAGGACACCTACGACCGCTATCAGAGGGGCAACACGCTGAAGGTGGTGGGCATCGACGCCGCCATCAACGCCACGGCGAACCTGTACCAGACTTCGAGCGTGACGTCGACGCGGCTGATCGGGATGTTCGCGGGCGCGAACTTCGAGTACAAGAACCGCTACATCGCGGACATGTTGATCCGCGAGGACGGGTCGTCGCTCTTCGGGTCGAACAACCGGTGGGCGACCTTCGGCCGCGTGTCGGTGGCCTGGCGGCTGGCGCAGGAATCGTGGTGGCCGTGGCGTGACGCGCTCAACGAGTTCAAGCTCCGCACGTCGTACGGCACCGCCGGCGGCCGGCCGAACTTCACGGCCCAGTACGAGACCTACAGCATCGCTGCGGGCGGCATCCTGAGCCCCGGCCAGATCGGCAACGCGAACCTCAAGCCCGAGGTGAACGTCGAGCACGAATATGGCGCGGACCTCGAGCTCTACCGCCGCGTCGGCGTGAACCTCACCTACTCGAACTCCGAGACCCGGAACCAGATCCTCCCGGTCCCGGCCCCGGCCGTGACGGGCTTCGGCACGCAGTGGCAGAACGCCGGCACGCTCTCCAACAAGACGTGGGAGCTGTCGGTGAACGTGCCGGTCGTCCGGACCCGCGACCTCTCCTGGTCGTGGCGCTTCAACTACGACCGGACCCGGACCGTGATCAGCAAGCTCGACGTGCCGCCGTTCACCTACGGCGCGTCGAGTGTGCAGAACGGCGGCGCGATCCTCATGGCCAAGGAGGGGGAGCGCTACGGGACCTTCTACGGCTACTACGTGCTGCGCGGCGCGGGCGACTGCGCCAAGCTGCCCGGCACCTTCGCGGCCGACTGCGGCACGCCGACCTCCTCGTTCCAGGTGAACAGCGACGGCTTCCTGGTGTGGGTCGGGAAGGACGCTGCCGGGAACGCGTACAACCCGGGCCAGGGCCTCACCAAGAACCTGTGGATGACGCGGCTCGCGGCGACCAACGCCCCCTGGGGCGTGGCGCTCAACTGGGGCATGCTGATCACCTACCGTGACAGCACCGGGGCGCGGCAGAACGTGCCCCTCGGCACGGCGCTGCCCAACTATCGTTTCTCGGTGTCGCAGAACTTCCAGTGGCACCGGCTGACGGTGTACGGCCTCCTCGAGGCGGTGATCGGCCGCAGCGTGTGGGACCAGGGCCGCCACTGGTCGTACCTCGACTTCATCAACCGGGACGAAGAGCAGCGCGGCGTGGATCCCACGCTCGCCAAGCCGATCGGGTACTACTACCGCTCGGCGCTGCCGGAGTCGGGCTCGGGCATCGGCGGGATGTACCAGACGCTGAACCCATACAACGGCACGGTCGAGGACGCGAGCTTCGCGAAGCTGCGCGAGCTGTCGGTCACCTACCACGTCGGCCGGGTCGGCGGCGTCGGGAACTGGGAAGTCAGCCTCATCGGCCGCAACGTGTTCACGATCACCAAGTACAAGGGGTTCGATCCCGAGGTCGGGATCGGCGGCGGGCAGTCCTCGTCGGCCACGGTGAACGCGATCGATGCGTACACCTTCCCGAACCTCCGGACCTTGACCCTGGCCCTGTCCACGAGCTTCTAGGCGGAGCGGGTCCCCGCCGGCGCGGGCCGCGAGGCCCCGGCCGGCGGGACCCCTTCGCGCGGAGGGTACCGATGCGTAGGATCAATCGAGCGCTGTCCGGATTGCTCGTGGCTGTGGCGTTCACCGCGTGCAGCGACGTGTTGAACGTGCAGAACCTGAACAACCCGGACCGGCTGCGGGTCCTGGGGCGCCCGACGGACGTCGAGGCGCTGATCAGCGGCTCGTTCGCCACCATCTTCAACGGCACGTTCGGGACCGACGGCGTGGGGCCCTCGGCCCGCACGATGTCGTGGGAGAACGCCTCCAACCTCGCCAACTGGGGCCTGGGCCCGCGCAGCGCGATCCCGCGGCCCTTCCTCGACAACACCCGCGGGAACCCCTACCAGGGGGAGAACAGCTACGACTTCTCCGCCCTGTCGAAGGCGGAGCGGTCGTCCGCCGACGGCATCAACCGGTTCACGCTCGGCGGCGTGACCCTGGGCAACGCCCCCCAGAACGCCCGGGCGAAGGCCTTCGGGTGGTTCTGCCTCGGGCTCGCCGAGGGCTATCTCTCGCTGACGTTCGATTCCAGCACGGCCGTGGATCCCTACGCCGACCTGGCGGTCATCCCCGACCTGTCGGGCTACAACACGGTGAACGTCGCGGCGCTCGCCGCGCTCGACTCGGCCGTTACCTGGGCGACCACCGCTGGGACGTCGTCCACCAGCTTCCCGCTCCCGAGCGGCTGGATCAACGGGAATGCGATGAGCCAGGCGCAGTTCATCCAGCTCGCTAAGAGCTTCAAGGCGTATTTCCGCGCGAACGTGGCGCGGACGCCGGCGGACCGGGCCGCGGTGAATTGGACGGCGGTCCAGGCCGACGCCGCCGCCGGCATCACCGCCGACATCCAGGTCACCACGGGCACCGGTTGGGTCATCGCCGAGAACCAGTGGTGGCTCTACCAGCAGTGGGGCCAGCTCAATCAGATGATCGGCGGGATGGCGGATTCGACGGGCGCTTACGACGCGTGGCTGGCCTCGCCGAACAAGGTCCAGATCCTCATCCAGACGGCGGACAAGCGCTTCCCCTCCGGCAACACCCGCGCGGCGCAGATCGCGAACTCCCCGGCGGTGCCGGCGGGTGCGTCGCCCGGCGGCAAGCCGTACTTCCGGAACCGTTCGACGTCCGACCCCGACGCCGCGCCGTGGTCGTCCTACTATGACTGGTACCGGATGCTGGCCTGGTACCAGGCCTCGAGCGTCGGGCCGTTCCCGTGGTTCACCAAGGCCCAGAACGACCTGCTGCAGGCGGAAGCATACCTCAACCTGCCCAGCCCCAACATCGCGGCGGCCGCGGCCCTGATCGACAACACCCGCGTGCCGAACGGCCTGCCGAAGCTCGCGGGCGTCGTCACGACGGCCACGCAGGCGGTGCCGGGCGGCAACGCCTGTGTGCCGCGCGTCCCGCAAGCCCCGGGCTACACGACGGCGGCGTGCGGCAACATCATGGAAGCGATGAAGTGGGAGTACCGGTTGGAGACGATGTACGTCTCCTATATCTCGCAGTTCTACTCCGGGCGTGGATGGGGCGACCTGCCGAACGGCACGCCCATCCAGTGGCCCGTGCCGTACGGCGAGATGGATACACGCCGGCACCCGTTCTACAACATGGGCGGGGTCGGGAACCCCGGCGGCGCCGTCGGCGTCGGTCACTACGGCTATTAGAGGATGCGGATGCGCCGGGTGCCGCTCGGGCTGGTGCTTCTGGCACCGTTCTTCGCGGGCTGCTACGTGAATCGGCCACTCGCGGGGAGCGCGCCCGAGCCGGCGCCCGGCACGCGCCTCGTCCTCGAGCTCACCGACGAAGGCCGCGTCGCGATGGGGCCGCAGCTGGGCCCCGATGTGGCGAGCGTCGGGGGGGCGCTGGTGCAGCGCTCCGACTCCCAGTACGTGCTGGGCGTCTCCAATGTCGTGAATCTGTGGGGCGCCGAGTCGCGCTGGGAAGGTGAGCAGGTAGCCATCCGCACGAGTGCCGTGCGGAGGACGTTCGTCCGGCGGATCGCGCCGGGACGGACGGCGCTGGCGGTCGCCGGAGCAACGGCGGGGTTCGTGGCGTTCGTCATCACGAGGAGTCTCGTCGGCGGCGGCACGACCTCGGACTCGGGCAAGCCGACAGGGCCGCCCAACAACAACTGAGAAACCGGTGGCTCCAACCTCAGACTGTGAGCCTGCAATGACCTGGTACCGAGTCGGTCTGGCGTGTCTGGTGAGCGTGGCGCTGGTCGCCTGCAAGGACAACCCGCAGGGGGTCCTGCAGCCGCAGACTCCCCTCGCGGGCCTGCGCTACGTGAACCTCGTCAACGATACGGGAGCGGTGGACTTCCGCATCGTCAACTTCATCGGCGACGCCCCCAGTGCGGGCGCCGCGGCGTTCCGCACCGGCGGCAGCCCGAACGGCGTCGCGACGACCTTCCTGCCGAACTTCTCCCCGGTGGAAGCGGGTCGGGACGTCGAGGTCCGGGTGTTCATGAACGGTTTGGATCCCGTGGTGGCATCGCAGGTGGTGTACGACACCACGGTGAATCTCACCGCCGGGGTCAACTACAGTTTCTGGCTCTACGGGAGCGCGCGCACCAGCGCCGTGCACTCGCTCGTGACCGCGGACACCCTCGCTGCGCCCGCCGGCCTGGCCTTCCGGGTGATCCACCTTGGTGGTGCCGCCGTCGGCAACGTCGACGTGGACATCGTGGCGCGCACCGGGACAGCGCCCCTCGCCGGCACGGCGACCTTCGCGAACGTCGCGCCCGGAACGGTGACGGCCTATACCGCCGTCGCCGTTCCAGGTGCAGGCGTGACCCTCAAGGCCGTGATGACCGCGCCGGCCACCCGCTCGCCGTTCCTCGTCACGACGTTCGCGCCCGCGGGCGTGGTCGGCACCGCGACCGCGAACCCCGTGGGGGGCACTGCGGTGGCGGGGACGACACTGTCCGCCATCATCGTGCCGGCCTCGGTCACCGGCAGCCCCGCGCCGCAGACGGGCAACCCCGCGGCCAAGTCCACCCAGAGCGTCACGCGCTCGCGGGATTCGGTCCTCGTCCTGACAGGCTGGACCACGACGGTCAAGAACCGCGTCAAGGCCGCGACCTTCGACACGACGTACCAGGTCCACACGGGCAATGCGGCGATCGACACGATCATCAAGTTCCGCCGCGTCGCCGACACGAGCCTGGCGGCCGTGGGGAACACGCACGGCTTCGCCGTCGGCGACCTGACGGTCGTCTCGGGAGCTACGGACGCGGCGTACAACGGGTGGCACTACGTGATGCAGGTCGCGGACACGACGATCTGCCTCCCGCCGGACTCCATCCGGGACTTCCGGAGGACCTGCTCGCGCCTCGCCGCCGACACGCTTCGCGTCCTCATCGGCGACACGCTGTTCGCGACCGTCGACACCGTGGCCGGCGTTGCCAAGGCCGGGACGGTGCCCGTCGCGCGGTCCTATACCAGCACGGTCCAGTCCCGGTTCCGCTACCGGATCGGCGTGACCACGCCGGTGACCCCGGCGGCGGGCACGCTGGTGTATCGGGCGTATCCGGCCGGCAACCAGCCGAACCCGAGCCTGTCGAACTACACGATCCCGTGGATCCTCTTCGTGATCGACCGGCAGCCGTCGCTCACGGCGCCGTAATGCCGTAGCGATCGCTGCGGCCACACGCGAAGCGGCCGGTCCCTCGCGGGGCCGGCCGCTCGTGTGTCCGGGGGGGCGCTCGCCGCGGGCCGCGCCTAGTGCTGGCCCCCCCCTTGCTTCGCGCGTACGATGGAGTCGAGCACAGTCCGGAAGACCTCGACCGGCTGCGCACCCACCACCAAACCTCCCTCGATGTAGAAGGTCGGCGTCGAGCGCGCGCCGGAGCGCACCGCCCCCTCCGCGTCTGCGCGCACGAGCGCGCGCACCGAGCCCTCCCGCAGGCACGCGGTCAGCGCGTCGCGATCGGCATGGGCGGAGTCCCCGAGCGAGAGGAAGTAGATCCCCGGCTCGGCGAGCCCTTCCCATCGCTCCTGGTTCCGGAAGAGGAGGTCGTGCAGCTGCCAGAACTTCCCCTGCCGCGCCGCGCACATCGCCAGCTCCGCCGCAGGCACCGCGTTCCGGTGCATCGGGAGCGGGAAATTGACGTAGGTGAACTTCACCTTGCCGGTCGCGACGTACTCCCGCTCCAGCGTCGGCATGGTCCCGAGCGCGAACTCCGCGCAATAGGGACATTGAAAGTCGGATATCTCGAACACAGTCACGGGGGCGGTCGGGCTGCCCCGCGTGCGAGCCGCGATGAGGTTGTCTTGCTGGGCCGAGCCGGTGACGGCGGGGCCGGCTGCGAGGGCCAGCGCGGCCAGGGCGCTGGTGAAGGCGAGACGCATCGGGGGTTCCTCCTGGGAGCAAAGTAACAGGGGTCAGGTGTCAGACGCCAA
>JBEKGT010000019.1:0-14322 GCA_050012655.1 Gemmatimonadales bacterium
GGCAGCCCCAGCGCGAACCGGTAGCGCCCTTCCCCGGAGGGGACGAGCGCGATCGGCTGCCAGTCGGTGAAGTCCCCCATGACCTCCACGCGCCGTGCCCCGGCGACCCGCACCCGCACCACCAGGATGGCGAGGCCGTCGAGCTGCTCGACGGCGACGCTCGCGCCGGCGAGCGGCGCCCCGGCCCCCCCAGCCGGCCGCGGATCGAGGTAAGGACCGATCTGCCGCAACCAGGCGGCACGGGGAGAAGACCTCGGGGTGAGGCGCACGCCGGCGGTCACGAAGCGGCCGGGGATGCTCCCCCGGACGGGGTCGCTGGCGTAGTTGCCGCCGGCGACGACCAGCGCCAGGCCATCGGCGAGGCGCAGCGTGGCCGAGAGGTCGCCGTAGGCGCCCTTGCCGCCGCCGTGGCTCGCCACGCGCGCGCCCACGGAGGCGGCGACCTCGAGGGCGCCGGCGCTCCAGCGGGCGCGGCCCGCGAGATCGGTGTAGGACGTGTCCCCGACGTCGAGGCGCGTCCACGTCATCTCCAGCGCTCCGGCGGGCAGGCGCGCCCACCAGCCGGCGGAGCCCCCCCACGCGTCCCGCCGCCCGTCGCCGCGCGAGAGCCACCCCGCGAGCGCTCCCGCCCACACCCCCGTCCGCGGGCCGAGGGCGTGCACCCGCAGGCGGCCGAGGGCGTGCGCGAAGCGCGCGAAGCCCGCGTACGCGCTCGCGCCCGCCTCGGCCCCACCTTCGAGCCGCACGAGCCCGAGAGGTGCCGAGAACGTGCTGCCCGAGACGAGGCCCTGCAGGCTGGTGTGGCCGGATTCGAAGACGAGGATCGAGCCGCTGGCCGCGAGCGCCGAGCGAGGGGAGCGCCAGGAGACGGCCGGCGTCAGGGCCGCCGCGCCCGACGAGAGGTAGCCGTCATATCGCACGACGGAGGCCGCGGCGTCGAGGCTCGCCTCGACCTGCGCCGCGCACGGCGCCGCCGCCGCGGCGCAGGCGGCGGAGACGATCAGCAGACGGCGCGCGATGCGCCGGCGCACGTGCGCGGCCGGCCTACGGCTTCCGCGGGGGCCGGGCCGCGGGACCGGACGTGGGGCTCGCTGCCCCAAGGCCGAGGTCGCGCTCCGCGGCGTTGACCCGCACCGCCGCTGCGGCCCCCGCCGGCGCTCCCAGCGCGATGTCGCGCTCGACACTCTGCCGGAACGCCACGAGCGCCGCGTCCCGCACACCGGCCCGCGCGAGGGCCAGGACCGCGCGTCCCGCCGTGTCGGCCGGCACGCCGCGGGAGACGAGGTCGGCCATCACCGCCAGCGGCACGACCACCGGCGCGCCGGGGTAGTCGGCCCGCAGCCGCTCGAGGAACGCGGGCGCCACACCCGCACGAAGCGCCGCGGCGCCCGCCACGAGTTCCGCCTCCGTCGAGGCCGCGCCGAGGGCCCTGCGGGCGCGCGCGAGGTCGCCGGCGAGGGCGCGCACGGCCGCCGTGATCCGCGCGTCGTCGGCGCCCTTGCTCGCTCCCTCCAGCGCCTTGTTCACGAGCGGGTTGCCGGGGAGCCCGGCGGCCCGCGCCGAGTCCACCAGCGCGGTAACCGCCGCGCGGGTGCGCTCGTCGAGCCGGCCGCCCAGCCGCTCCGTCTGGGCGCGCGCCGCGGCGGGTGCCGCGAGCCCGACCGCCGCGATGGCGAGGATCACGATGCGCACTCTCACAGCGACCCTCCCGCGGCCCGCGCCGCGCCGCCGACCGTCACCACCGAGGTCGGCGTGCCGAAGTCGTCCCCCGTCGCCCGCGGCGCCGAGGGATCCGCGATGAACCGCCGGCCGTCCACGACGAAGGCGTACTGATAGCGGCCGGGCGCCAGGGGGACATCCACCGTCCACAGCCCCGAGCCCTCCCGCTGCATCGGCAGGCGCGCAGGGTCCCAGCCGTCGAAGTCGCCGGCGAGCGCCACGCTCCGCGCGTCCGGCGCCAGGAAGACGAAGGTCACCGGCGCCTGCGCCCCCGCGGAGGCGCTGACGGCCGACGGCTGCCGGCTGACGGGCGACGGCTGCCGGCTCCACATCCCCGCCAGCACCAGTCCCGCCACGCCCGCCGCCATCGCGAGACCGCCGAGGGGAGAAACCGCCAGCGTCCGCGGCTCGCGCAGCCACTCCCAGGCCCGCACCGCTCTCCCCGGAGGGGCCCGGCGCACCAACGCCATCACCCGCGCGTCGAAGTCCGGGCTGATCGGCACGGGCCGTCGCAGCTCGCCCGCCACCCGCGCGATCAGTGGATCGTCACTCGGCTCGGACATCGTCCACCTCCCGCAGCAGCACCCGCAGGTGGTCGCACGCGCGCTTCACCCGCATCTTCAGCGCCGGGATCCGGGCACCGGTGAGCCGGGCCATCTCCTCGTAATCCAGCCCCTCCAAGTGCTTCAGCAGGAACGCCTCCCGTTGCAGCGCGTCGAGCCGCGTCAGCGCCCGCTCGATCTCCTCGCGCCACTCCGGGTCGTCCCCGCGCGGGGCCGCCGCCCGCTCCAGCGCGGCCTCGTCGTGCACGAACATCGCGCCGGTCCGCCGCCGCGCGCCCCGCGTCCGGCACCGGTTCACCAGGATCCGCAGGAACCAGACGCCGAACCGGCCCGGCTCCCGGCAACCCCGGAGCCCGCGGTACGCCCGCACGAACGCGTCCTGCAGCGCCTCCTCCGCGTCGGCGGCGTCGCCGAGCATCGCCATCGCGAACCGGATGCCGCGGTCCCGGTGGCGCGCCACGAGGCCGGCGAACGCCCCGTCGTCACCCCCCAGCACCCGCTGCACCAGTTCCGCGTCGGAGTCGTCCTGTCTCACGTGACCCCCGTCAGCCCTCTCCCGTCACCGGGCCGGCTGTGACGCCGGCGCGCCAGGGCGGGTCTCTGCCTGTGAACCCCCGGCGGGCCGTCCGGGTTTCAGACCCGGGCGTGTCACCTGGGTTCCTTTCCGCCCCGGAGCACATCATGCGCCTGTCCCGTCTCGCCACGTGCGCCGCGCTCGCGCTCGCCGCCTGCTATGCCGAGGACACCGTCGGCGTGCTCTCCCGCACCCCCCAGACCACCGTCGAGATCACCGACGCGCCCTTCCCGTACGACTCGGTGGCGCGCGTGGACCTCTACATTGTCAGCATCGCCGTCCGCGCCGAGCCCGACACCACCAACACGGGCATCGGCTGGGTCACCGTGGCCGCTCCCGACCGGCGCTTCAATCTTATCGCCTTGAGCGGCGGCGCGACGGACACCCTCGGCGGCAGCGTCGTGCCGGCGGGACAGTACAAGGCGGTGCGGATGGTGATCGACACCGACTCGTCGTACGTCACGGCCGCTTCCGGCCAGCGTCTGCCGGTGGACTGGCAGTCGAGCGCCGGGCGCCCCACCCTCTACGCCCTCGTCGAGGATCCGCTCGGCGTCACCGACACCGGGGCGAGCGTGGTGGTGGACTTCGACGTGGGACGCAGCTTCCTGTGCGACGCGCCGTGCCACTCGTTCGTGTTCAGCCCCGTCTTCCGCGCGGTGGATCGCGGCGCGACGGGCGCCGTGAGCGGCACCGTCACGGGCGACACCCTGGCCAGCTACACCGCGCCGATCGGGAAGGTCACGATCACCGTCTTCAGCGGCGACGCCGCGATGGGCGAGGGTTACTGGTCGGTCCGCGCGACGGGCCGCACCGACGCCACCGGCCACTTCCGCATCGCGTACCTCCTGCCGGGGACGTACATCCTGCGGGCCGACGCCCCGCGCTCCTCCCCTTTCACGCCGGGGACGCGCAGTGACGTCATCGTGACCGCGGGCACCGAGGTGCTCAACCAGGGTATCGCCCTGCCCCGCGGGACCTCCTCGAGCGTCGTGGTCACGCCGCTCCCCCTCTACGCCTACGTGGGCGACAGCGTCGAGCTGACGGCCACGCTCGTGGACTCCGCCGGCCACACGGTGCCGGGGGCGTCGGTGACCTGGTCCAACCTCGACACGTCGGTCGCGAACCTCTACGTGTTCTTCGCCTATCCCGACCGCGCGCTCTTCCGGCCGAAGGCGGCGGGGACGGCGCGAATCCTCGTGACCGCCGACGCGGTGAGCCGCACCCTGACGATCCTGGTGCTCTCCTTCCCCGCCACCGGCGTGTCGTGGGTGAGCCTGACGCCGGACAGCGGCGCGGTCGCGGTGGGCGACAGTCTGGCGTTCACGGCGAGCGCGCGAGACAGCGCCGGCATCGCCGTGCCGGGCCTGACCTACACCTGGGCGTCGAGCGACGGCACCGTGGCGACGGTCCACGCCCTCGCGGCGGGCGGCGCCACGGCGGAGGTGCGCGGCCTGAAAGCGGGCACCGTGGTCATCCGCGCCACGAGCGGCGGGAAGACCGGCTCCGCGACCTTCCGCGTGCAGTAAAACGGAGGAACGATGCGCTCATCCCTCTCCGCGGTCTCGCTCGCCACGGCACTGCTCTGCGCCGCGTGCGCCGAGGCGCCCATCACGAGTCCGATCACCCACCTTCCCCGCGACCTCACCGCGGGGGAGCAGCAGCTCGTCTCCGCCGGGAACCACTTCGCCTTCGCGCTCTTCCACGCCATCGCCGCGCAGGAGAGCGCCGAATCGAACCTCTTCGTCTCACCCCTCAGCGTCGGCATGGCGCTCGGGATGACGGTGAACGGGGCGATGGGCGCGACCCGGGACTCGATGCTGCACGCGCTGCAGATGGACGCCCTCACGATGGACGCGGTCAATCGCGGCTACCGCGGCGTCATCGACCTCCTCCGCGGGCTCGACCCCGCCGTCGAGCTCACCATCGCGAATTCGATCTGGTACCGAAACACGATCCAGCCGGGCCAGGCGTTCCTCGACGACGTACGCACCTGGTTCGACGCCGGGGCGCAGGGCCTGGACTTCACGTCGCCGACGGCGCCACAGACGATCAACGACTGGGTGAGCGCCCAGACGCAGGGGATGATCCCGACGATCGTGGACGCCATCCCCCCCGACGTGATCATGTATCTGATCAACGCGATCTATTTCAAGGGGAGTTGGACCCAGCGCTTCGATCCCGCTCTCACCCGCGATGCGCCGTTCCATCTGCGGGACGGGAGCACCACCTCGGTGCCGACGATGGAGCACAAGGATCCGGCGCCCGCCGGCTACTTCGCCGGCGACGGCGTGACCGTGGTGGACCTGCCGTATGGCGGGCGGGCGTACGCGATGACCCTCGTCCTCCCAGGGGCAGCGGGCGGGATCGACTCCCTCGTCGCCGGCCTGACCGAGGCGCGCTGGGACGCGTGGATAGCGGGGCTCGACTCCGGAGGGGTGATCGTCACGATGCCGAAGTTCACGCTCCGCTGGGAGCTGGCGTTGAATGACGTCCTCTCGACGATGGGGATGCGCGAGGCGTTCTGCGGACCGTGGCCGACGGATTTCGGACGGCTCTACCCTCCGGGGGGTGCCTGCATCTCGAGCGTGAAGCATAAGACGTTCGTGGACGTGTACGAGGAGGGGACCGTGGCCGCGGCGGTCACGTCAGTGGGGATGGCCGCCACGGACGTAGGGCCGCCCGGGCCGCTGCGGGTGGTGGTGGACCGGCCGTTCCTGGTGGCGATCCGCGAGCGGCTCACGGGGACGATCCTCTTCCTCGGGAGGGTGACGCACCCCACCGCGGGGTAGCGCTAGCCGGCGTCACCCCGGGGAGCCGGGTTCACGGTGAACGTCCGCGTGTACGCCCGCCCGCCCACGGTGAGCCGGGCGGTGAAGGTGCCGCTGAGCAGCCGTTCAGCGCCCCGGCGGAATCCGCCCGGGCCACCGCCCGCGCCGGCAACCGCGGCCACGGGCCGCCACACCACGCGGTGGAACCCCACCGCCGCCGAGAAGGGCTCCGACGTGGACCGCCAGAGCGGCGACGTGCGAGGGATGCCGCCGACTCCACCGCCCCCACCGGCGCCCGCGCGGCCCCCCGCCGGCTGGGCCAGCGGGTCGCTCGAAAAGGCGCGCACCACCGCACCTCCCGCATCGAGAATCTCCAGCGTGACCGGGCCGCTCGCGGCGCCCCGCAGGTAGTAGTCGAGGATCGCACCGTCGGGCGGATTCGCCGCCTGCGGCTCGTCCTTCTGCAAAGGCGTGCCGTTGTCGCCCCCCTGCGGCAGGTACGTCACATCCGCCGGCTGGAAGAGGAAGGCGTCGGCGGCCAGCACCGTGTCGTCGAGTTGGCGCAGCGGGGTGATGTCGTCGATCACCCAGAAGCCGCGGCCGTGCGTCGCCACGATGAGGTCGTTCCTGTAGACGGCGAAGTCCCGCACCGACGTGGCGGGGAGGTTGAGTTGGAGCGGCTGCCAGTGGTCGCCGTCGTCGAGGGACACGAAGGCGCCGCGCTCGGTGCCGGCGAAGAGGAGCCCCCGCCGCACCGCGTCCTCCTTCACCACGTGCACGTAGACCCCGGCCGGCAGCCCCGCAGCGATCGGCTGCCAGGTGCGGCCCTGGTCCCGCGTCCGGTAGAGGTACGGCTCGAAGTCCTGGAGCTGGTGGCGGTCCACGCTCGCGTACGCTGCGGCGGCGTCGAAGTGCGACGCCTCCACCGACGTGACACGGCTCCACGCCGAGAGCGCCGGCGGCGTGACGTCCTGCCAGGTGGCGCCGTCGTCGGTGGTGACCTGGATGCGGCCGTCGTCGGTCCCCACCCAGACCATCGGCGCGCGGAGCGGCGAAGGGGCGACGGCGTAGATGACTCCGCGCCGGCCGTTGCGCTCGGTGTCGGCGGCGGTGGCGGCGTCGAGGGTCGGCGGGACGCCGGGCTCGGGGCGCGTGAGGTCGGGGCTGATCTGCGCCCACGTCCGCGCGCCGTCGGTGGTCTTGAAGAGGAACTGGCTCGCGTAGTAGAGCGCGTGCGGGTCCGCGGCGGAGAAGACGAGGGGCTGCGTCCAGTCGGCCCGCAGCGCCTCGCCGGCGCGCGGCGCCGTCGTGCCCGGCACTGCCGCGTTCGCCTCGAGGTCCCAGCGCGTCCCCGCACCGCCGAACACGATGCCGGGGTGCAGAGGGTCGCCGGCGGTGCAGCCGCTCTCGCCCGCGGCGCCGATCGGCTCCCAGTCCCGCTCCGAGATCTCCCCGAACTTCCCGCGGGAGCGCACCGCCACCGCGCCGCTGTCCTGCTGCGCCCCCGTCACCCAGTACGGCGTGCGGGCGTCCACCGACACGTGGTAGATCTGCGCCGTGGGCTGGTTGAACCACGAGGACCACGTCATGTCGCGCGGATCGTCGGCGCGGGCGTTCCGGGTGATGATCGTCCCCTGGTCGCTCGCCACGATCAGCGTGTCGGGATCGTCGGGAGCTATCCACACCTGGTGGTAGTCGTCACCCCCGGGGGAGCCGCGGATCACGCTCCACGTCGCGCCGCCATCCTCCGTGCGGTTCACGGCGACGTTCGGCACGTAGACGGTGTCGGGGTCCCGCGGGTCCACGGCGATCTTCTCGAAGTACCAGCCGCGCCCCCAGAGCGCCGGATCGGCTGAGACCTTCCGCCACGTCGCGCCCGCGTCGTCGGAGCGGAAGAACCCGCCCTGGCCGGGAGGCGCCTGCGGTCCGCCGAATCCGCCCGGTGCCGACGCGGGCGCCGCCGGCGCCTGCGGATCCGGCACGAGGCAGTCCACCACCGCGTACACCCGCCGCGGGTGGCTCGGCGAGACGGCGATGCCGGTCCGCCCGATCCCCTCGGCCGGGAGCCCCGCCGTCAGCTGGTGCCACGTGGTGCCGCCGTCGATGGACTTGAAGATCCCGCCGCCGGGGCCGTTGGTCGGCGCGTAGGTGTACCACGGCGGGCGTCGGGTATTCCACAGCCCCGCGTAGACCACCCGCGGATTGGTGGGGTCGATCACCACCTCCGCCGCACCGGTGTTGTCGTCCTTGTACAGCACTTTCTCCCACGTCCGGCCCCCGTCCCGCGAGCGGAAGACGCCGCGGTCGGGATTCGGCGCGTAGTAGTGGCCGATGGCGGCGACGAAGAGGACGTCAGGGTTCCGCGGGTCCACCGCGATCCGGCCGATGTGCTGCGTCTCGTCGAGGCCGAGGTGGGTCCAGGTGCGGCCGGCGTCGGTGGACTTGTAGACGCCGTCGCCGTAGCCGGTGGAGTCGCGGAGGGTGGATTCGCCCGTCCCCACGTACACCACGTCGGGCGCGGAGGGGGCCACGGCCAGCGCGCCGATGGAGGCGACGGGCTGACTGTCGAACACCGGGCGCCAGACGTGGCCGCCGTCGATCGTCTTCCAGACCCCGCCGTTCACGGCACCGAAGTAGAACTCGTTGGGCCGGCCCCTCACGCCCGATACGGCGTCCGTCCGCCCCCCGCGGAACGGTCCGAGGAGCCGCCACCGGAGCGCGGGTGAAAGTCCGGCGAGCTGCTGGGGCGCTGCGAGCCCGCCAGCCGGCGCCTCTTCCCCGAGCGCCGCCGGCCAGCCGTGGGGGAAGCGCCTGCCGAAGAGGGAGAGCGCCCACCCCGCCTGGCCGGCGCGCACCAGGAAGTCACGTCGTGAGAACACCGGATCCCCTTCCTGCCCGCGAGCGCGGGCCGCGCGTCACCCCTTGCACACCGGAGCGCCGAACCGACCACCCCCGCCCGGGCCGCCGGGCCCGGCTGCGGGCGCCGCGGGCGCGGTGTCCCTCGGCCAGTAGTTGTCCTCCACCACGCGGTCGGGGAACCGGCAGTGCGGGTCGAGCACGATGCGCTCGATGCGCCGCGCGCCGAAATCGAGCCGCGCCTCGAAGGTCCGGCTTCCGCCGAACCACACGTCCACCGGCCAGGTCACGATCGCCGTCGAGTCGTCCACCTGCTGCGCGTTGGCCATGCGGCGGATGGCGGGGCCGGTCCGCGCAAAGTGCACCGCGAGCACCACCGGCGAGGGCATCTGGCCGTCCTGCCGCACCGTCACCGTCGTGCGCCCCCCCGCCGTCTTCACGTCCTGGATCGAGCCGTTCACGGCGTCGGTCGTGAAGAGCCACGAGTACCAGAACCACCCGAGGTCCTGGTGCAACGCGTTGCTCATGAAGAAGGCGTAGTCCCAGGGAGAGGGGTGCTTGAAGCGCCAGGCGTGTGCGTACGCGCTGTGCGCGCGCCACACCGCCGAGTCGCCCACCACGCCGCCGAGCATCGAGAGCATCATCGGCGCCTTCTGGTAGGCCTGGAACTGGTACATCGGCCCGCCGTAGTTGGCGTCCCACATCAGCGGCGCTTCGCGCTCGTCGCCGCTGGTGCGGCCGTACGCCTGGCCGATCCCATCGAGGTTGGCGGGCTGGTTCATCCGGTCGAAGCGGGAGAGGGCGTTCATGTACTGGTTGAACCCCTCGTCCATGAAGCCGTACCACGTCTCGTTGGTGCCGACCGTCATCGGCCACCACTCGTGGCCCGTCTCGTGGTCGCCGGCGCCAGCCGCCGACATGATGAACATCGGGTACTCCATCCCGTTCTCGGGGCCGTCGGCCAGCGTGAGGAGCGGGAAGGCGTACGGCATCCAGATCCGGGAGTAGAACTCGAGGGCATGGCGGGCGACGGGCCCCGCCTGCGCGTACTGTGGCGCCTTCCCCGGGGTGTAGAGGATGTAGACGGGGACCGGACCCTTGCCCGGGATCGTCGCGCGCGTCGCATCGAAGAGGTAGCTCCGCGACGCGGCCCAGGCCACGTCGCCGACGGTGTCGGCCACGAAGTGCCAGACGAGGCGGTCCCCCGTCGCGGTCGCGGTGCCGGCCCCCATCTCCGTCGGCCCGACGACGTGCACCACGGAGTCCGACTCGAGCACGTGCGTCAGGCGCTCGCGCACCATCGGCGAGAGGACCTCCTGCGGATTCTGGAGCACGCCGGTGGCGCCGGCCAGCCACCCCGCCGGCAGGTCGAGCTTGAGGTCGAAGTGGCCGAAGTTGTTGTAGAACTCCGACGAGCCGAGGTACGGGTCGGTGTCCCACCCGCCCTGGCGAAGGTCGTCGTACATCGCGACCCGCGGGTACCATTGCGCGACCTGGTACAGCGAGTCACCCCACGCCCCCATCCGGATGCCGCGAACGTTCGGGCCGAGCTTCGGCACCGTGAAGTGCCAGTCGGCGGTGAGGGTGAAGCTCCCGTGCGCCGGCACGGGGGTCGGGAGGGTGATCGTCGCCAGCGTCTGCGTGAGGTTGTAGGCGGCGAGGGTGACCTGCGGCGACGCCGCGTTGGGGCCCCGGGGGCCGAAGCGCGGGGGCGGGTTGAGGTTCACCGCCTGCCCGTCCACGGTGAGAGCCGTGACCTGGATCCCGTCGGTGAGGACGGGGGCGGCCTCGCTGCGCGGGACGTTTGAAGAGAAGATGTTCTGGTCGAGGCGCAGCGCGATGGAGCGCATCGCGGAATCGCTGTTGTTCCGCACCGTCACCCGCTCGTGTCCGCTCACCACGCCGGCGGGGGCGTCGAGCCGCGCCTCGATGGCGTAGTCGGTCCACAGCTGCCAGTAGTGCGCGCCGGGGCTCCCGGTGGAATCCCGCGTGCCCGCCGCGAAGGCGCGGCGGATCATGTTGGTGAGGGGGATGTCGCGGCGGACGGCGCGTTCAGGCGCTGCCGCGGCTGTCCTGGAGGCCTGGGCAACGACGGCGGATGGAGCGGCGGCCAGGCCGGCCGTCAGGCACAGCGCGAGGAGCGTGCGGACGCGCATACGGACCCCCGGAGATGTGTGGATCGGGGGGGGCTTCCCCGCCCCCCGCTGACCAAGTACTACGCAGTATGCCCTGGAGTCGCTGTCGGCGCGGGTACTGCGGCGCTTCGGGGGAGCAGGCTCGGCAACCGCGATCCCCCGAACGAGGAGCATCGATGCGCGCGCGGACGGCGTTGGCCCTGTTGGCGATCGCAGGGTTCGGATGCAGCTCCGGCGGGTCGTCCACGAGCCCGGCTACCGGCCCGAACATCGTGGGGAGCTGGACCTTCCGCGACTCCACCGCCATCCGGTACGTCTACACCGGTGACGGAACCGAGGTGCGTGTGTGGCAGGTGCACTTCGGGCCGGAGACGATCGCGGCGACGGGGTCGGGAAGGTGGACGATGAACGGCAGCGACACGCTCCTATTGTGCGATTCGACGACGTCCAACCCCCATTCCGTCGTCTCGGATTCGGGCCCCTTCCCGCGGGTCGCCATCCTGGGCCTGAGCGGTGATTCGCTGTACGGCTTCGGGGCCAGCGGAGGCGCCATCCCGCTCAGTGGCGTCTCGAGCACCGTCATCCAGGGCGCCTTCGCATCCCCGCCCCTGGCGTCGAATCTCGTCTGTCCCGGCTACAGCGGCTTCGCGCAGGCCGGCTCGCTCCAGTGCACGGAGACGGTGAAGCTCACGAAGCGTTAAGCGCCTGAACGGCCGGGAGGGGCGCCTACGCGACGGTCCGAGTGACCGTGACGCCCCGCACCCGCAACTCCTCCATCACCCGGTCGAAGAAGCCGTCGTCGCCGGCGAGGAGTTCCGGGGGCTGGACGCCGGGGCGCGAGAGCTCACCGCGGGCCAGCATCCGGGCCACGATCGCGCAGGGGAATCCGGTGGTGCGCGCCATCGAGTGGTAGCCGGTGGCGGGGTCAGCCTCGTCGTACAGGTCCCATGTCCAGGTCGCGCGCGTGCCACCCTTCACGCCCGTCGCCTCGACGCGCATCACCGTGAGGTCCGCCTCGCCCTCGGGAAGGCGCCAAGCGTCGAAGAGGAGCTTGGTGGTCACGTCGTAGGGGCGCACCCGCGTTCCCGCGACGTCCAGTGGCTCCAGAGAGAGGAACCCCGTCTCCCGGAGCATCCGCATCTTCTCCGCGTGGCCCGGCCAGCGGAGGGTCTTCTCCTTCATGAACGGGGCGTGGAGGGTCTGCGCGAGGCTGCGGAGGCCGTCGGTGTTGAACGCCTCAACGGTGCCGACGAGGGGCAGCTCGACCGGCTCGACGTCGGTGAGCGCCGCCTTGGTCACCAGCCGGCCGTGCTCGATCCAGCGCGCGGGGCGGAGGTACTCCTCGATCACGTCCAGGCCGGAGAAGACGACGCGGTACTCGTAGGGCCAGAGCCGACGCTTGGGGAGCCCGCCGACGAGGATGAGCATGGTCTCGACGCTGTCGAACTCGTGCTCGGCGCGGCCGCAGAGGAGGTTGGAGAGGCCGGGGGCGACGCCGCAGTCCACCACGGCGGTGACGCCGCGCGCCTTGGCCAGGGCGTCGAGCTCGAGGAAGTTCTCCGGCATGAAGGCGATGTCGGCGTAGGGCTTGCCCGCCTCGATCACGAGGCGGAGGAGCCGGAAGCCCATGTGGCCGGGGGCCGCCCCCACGACCACGTCGGCGTCTTCGATGGCCCTCCGCACCGCAGCGTCGTCCGCGAGGTCGAGGGGGACGGCGAAGAGCCCCTCGGCGCGCAGGCGCGAGCGCGTGCCCTCGTCCCGGTCGGCAACGGTGACGTGGAAGTCCTGCTCGCGCGCGAGGTCGCGCGCCATCACGCGACCCACCAGCCCACCCCCCAGGACGACGATCTCGCTCACGCCCAGCTCCTTGCGCGCCCGGCGGTCCGCCCGCCGGGCGCAGGGAAGCTACACCGTGCCCGTGCTGGCACCATCCGGCGCGGCACGCTACGCGGAGCGCCTCCCGCCCGTAGGTAGGGCTCCCTCAACGCACGAGGCCGGGGTAGAGCCGCGCCGCGAGCACGGTGAGGATCAGGAACGCCGCCGCCTCGAAGGCGAGGTCGGGGCCGAGCCCCAAGACGCTGTGCCCGCCCTCGACCATCGAGCCGCGGAGCCCGTCCACGACGTAGGTGAGCGGGTTAATCCTGGCAGCGAGTCGCAACCACGGCGGCATGACGGACAGCGGGTAGATGGCGTTGCTGGCGAAGAAGAGCGGCATCGTGAGCAGCTGGCCGATCCCCATGAAGCGCTCGCGCGTCTTCACCACGCAGGCGACGCTCAGCGAGAAGGTCGCGAACACCGCAGACGAGAGCACCACCAGCAGCGCCACGACGATGAGCGAGCCCGGGCCGAACTGCAGCCGGACGCCGAGGAGGAGCGCCAGGACGTAGACGATCACGGCCTGCGCCACGCCGCGGAGGCTCGCCGAAGCGGCCTTGCCGACGACCAGCGCCCCGCGGGATGCCGGGCTCACCAGCAGTTTGTGGATGATGCCGAGGTCCCGCTCCCAGATCACGGCGATCCCGAAGAAGATCGAGATGAAGAGGACGCTCTGGGCGAGCACGCCGGGCGCCAGGAAGGCGACGTAGTCGAGGTTCCCGGTGGGAATGGCCCGCAGGCGACTGAACACCCCGCCGAAGACGACGAGCCAGAGGGCGGGCTGCACGGCGCGGGTGACGATCTCGGTCGGGTCGCGGCTCAGCTTGTGCAGTTCGGTGACCGCGATGGCCAGCGCGTCGCGGGTGAAGGCGCGCAGCGGCCCGGTGTCAGGCCAGGCGGCGTGCGGTCGTGCGGGTGCGGCGGACGTCACGGTACGTCCCTCCTTCGTCGATCGAGCCACCGGCGTAGTGCGCGAACACATCGTCGAGCGTG
Source organism: Gemmatimonadales bacterium (assembly GCA_050012655.1). Lineage (GTDB taxonomy): Bacteria > Gemmatimonadota > Gemmatimonadetes > Gemmatimonadales > JACORV01 > JADGQW01. Next base: position 13,484 of record JBEKGT010000019.1, read on the forward strand.
GCCTCCGGCCCGACCTGCCGCTTCAGCTCGGCCGGCGTGCCGCGGGCGGCGAGGACCCCCCGATGCATCAGGGCGACCTCGTCGCAGAGCACGTCGGCCTCCTCCATGTCGTGGGTGGTGATGAGGATCGTCGTGGCGCCGCGGCCCTTCAGCGCCTGAAGCCGCTCCCACACCGCCCGGCGCGCCAAGGGATCGAGGCCGATCGTGGGCTCGTCCAGGAACAGCACCGCAGGGTCGTGGAGCAACGCCTGCGCCAGCTCCAGCCGCCGGATCATCCCGCCGGAGTAGGTCTTCACGAGCTGCCGAGCCGCCTCGGCGAGGCCGATGAAGTCGAGCGCGGCATCGATGCGGGCGGCACGCTCGCGTCGCGGGATACCGTACAGCGCCGCCGAGAGGCGGAGGTTCTCGACGGCCGTGAGGCCGCCGTCGGCCGACAGCATCTGCGAGACATAGCCGATGCGCCGGCGCACCTCCCGCGCCTCGCGCACCACGTCGAAGCCCGCGACCCGGGCGCTCCCGGCGCTGGGGGGGAGCAGCGTCGTGAGCATCTTGATGGTGGTGGTCTTGCCGGCGCCGTTCGGCCCGAGCAGGCCGAAGATGCGTCCCGCCGCCACGGTCAGGTCGAGGCGGTCCACCGCCAGGAGCTGGTCGTAACGAAGCGTCAGCGCGGTGGTCTCGATCACTGCGATCTCATCCGTCATGGCAGCCAATCTAACGCGCCGCGGCGGCGGGGACCGACCGCCGGCAGAACAAGGCCGGCGCGGCGGCGGGACGCGTCGGCGTCCTCCGACGCGAGCCCTCGAGGCATCGGAGGGGGGCCTCGAAGCCGTTCCCGCGTG
>JBEKGT010000020.1:0-14062 GCA_050012655.1 Gemmatimonadales bacterium
ACGTGCAGATGACGATCCAGCTGATCACGCCGATCGCGATGGAAGAGGGGCTGCGGTTCGCGATCCGCGAGGGCGGCCGGACGGTCGGCGCCGGCGTCGTCACCAAGATCCTGGAGTAGGGGCACCGTGAAGCAGGGACGCATCCGTATCCGGCTCAAGGCCTTCGACCACGCGGTCATCGACCAGGCGGCGGCGGACATCTGCCGCACGGCCGAGAAGACCGGTGCGCAGGTGACGGGCCCGATCCCGCTGCCGACCAAGACGCAGCGCTGGACCGTGCTTCGGAGCCCGCACGTGGACAAGAAGAGCCGCGAGCAGTTCGAGCTCAAGACCCACAAGCGGGTCATCGACATCATGGACTCGCGCCCGCAAACGGTGGACGCGCTCACCAAGCTGGATCTGCCGGCGGGCGTGGACGTCGAGATCAAGGTGGAGTGATGGAGGGGATCATCGGGCGCAAGCTGGGGATGACCCAGCTCTTCGGCGCCGACGGCAATCTGACGCCGGTGACGGTCATCGCGGCGGGCCCCTGCCCGGTCGTGCAGGTGCGCGAGGGCGGCGAAGGCCGTCCGGCGCGCGTGCAGCTGGGCTTCGAGTCCGCCAAGAAGGCCCGCGCCGGGAAGGCGCGCCTGGGCCACGCCGCGAAGGCGGGCATCGAGGCGGCGCCGCGGGTGCTGCGGGAGTTCGCCTGGGCGGACGCCGGGGCGGAGCTGCCGAAGCCGGGGGCGGTCATCACCGTCGCGACCTTCGCGGAAGGCCAGGTGGTGAAGGTGACCGGCACCTCGAAGGGCCGCGGCTTCCAGGGCGTGGTGCACCGCTACCACTTCGGCGGCGGCCCCGCGACCCACGGGAACACGCGGTTCCGGAAGCCGGGCTCGGTCGGGCCGGGCACCGATCCCTCGCGCGTCATCAAGGGGAAGCGGATGCCGGGGCACATGGGCGCGGCGCGGGTGACGCAGATCCGGCTGACGGTGGCCAAGGTGGATCCCGAGCGGAACCTGCTGTTCGTGCGCGGCGCGGTGCCGGGGCCGATGCGCGGCATCGTGACGGTGCGGAAGGAGGGCGCGTGAGCACCCTGCTCGAGGCGGCGGCCTACACCGCCGAGGGGACGCGGCGCCGCCACGCGGTGCGCCTCCCCGCGGAGCCGTTCGATGGCGTCGTGAACGAGCCGGTCCTCCACCAGGCCGTGAAGACCTTCCTGGCGAACCAGCGCCAGGGGACCGCGCAGACCAAGACGCGGGGCTTCGTGACCGGCGGCAACCAGAAGCCGTGGAAGCAGAAGGGCACGGGGCGGGCCCGGCAGGGCTCGATCCGCTCGCCCCTGTGGCGGGGCGGCGGCACGATGTTCGGGCCCCACCCGCGCGACTACCGGATGGGGCTCCCGAAGAAGATGCGCTACCTGGCACGGCGCTCGGCGTTCAGCGCCCGCGCCCTGGAGCAGGCGGTGTTCGTGGTGGAGCCGCTCCTCTTCGACGCGCCGAAGACGCGGCGGATGGCGGCGCTGCTCGACGCCATGGACCTCGGGGGTCGGAAGGTCCTGATCCTGACCCACGGGGACAACCGCAACGTGCAGCTCTCGGCGCGGAACATCCCCGACGTCGTGGTGCGGCGTTACCAGGACGCCAACCCGTATGAGGTCCTCCGCGCGAGCGCGGTGGTCATCGAGGAGCCGGCGCTGGGCGCGCTGGAGGCGGGAGCGGACCTGGGCGACGCGCCGGCGCGGCGCGAGAAGCCGAAGGCCGCGGCGAAGCCGGCGGCGGAGGCGGCCCCGGTGAAGAAGGCGGCGGCGAAGAAGGCTTCCCCGGCGGCCGGCCGGGCGAAGGCGGCGCCGGCCAAGAAGGCGCCCGCCAAGGCCGCGGCGAAGAAGCCGGCGGCGAAGAAGACGACGGCAAAGGCATCGCCCGCGGCGAAGCCGAAGAAGCCGTCCCGGAAGAAGGACTAGCGCGATGCCGACGCTCTTCGAGACGATCGTGCAGCCGGTGGTGACGGAGAAGTCCTCGGCGGCGTACGAGGCCCGCAAGGTGTACACGTTCAAGGTGCACTCGAAGGCGTCGAAGCCCGAGATCCGGGAGGCCATCGAGCACCTGTTCGGCGTCACGGTCACCGACGTCCGCACGATGCAGATGCGCGCCAAGGCGCGGAAGGCGGGCGGGATGGGCCGCGGGCGCGAAGGGCGCCGCGGGCAGTGGAAGAAGGCGATCGTCGTCCTGAAGGCAGGCGACGCCATCCCGATCTTCGAGGGTTAGGCCATGGGCATCCGGCAGTTCAAGCCCGTCACACCCGGGACGCGGTTCCGGATCGTCAGCGACTTCGCGGAGATCACGCGGAGCACGCCGGAGGCGTCGCTCCTCGAGCCGCTACGCTCGAGCGGCGGGCGGAACAACAAGGGTCACGTCACCACGCGCTACCGGGGCGGCGGGCACAAGCGGCACTACCGGACGATCGACTTCAAGCGCGACAAGTTCGGCATCCCGGGCCGCGTGACCGAGATCGAGTACGATCCGAACCGCTCAGCGCGGCTGGCGCTGGTGGTCTACGCGGACGGCGAGAAGCGCTACATCGTGCACCCCCGCGGGCTGCAGGTCGGGGACACGGTGGTGTCGGGGCCGGGGGCGGACATCCGGCTCGGCAACGCAGTGCCGCTGGCCGAGATCCCGCTGGGCACCACGGTGCACGCGATCGAGCTCAAGCGCGGCCGCGGCGCGCAGCTGGCGCGGTCGGCGGGGGCGGGCGCCCAGGTGGTCGCGAAGGAGGGCGCCTTCGCCACGTTGAAGCTGATGAGCGGCGAGGTGCGGATGGTGCGGGGCGAGTGCCTGGCGACGATCGGGCAGGTGGGCAACGTCGAGCACGAGCTGGAGAGCATCGGGAAGGCGGGAAAGTCCCGCTGGCTGGGCCGGCGCTCGAAGGTGCGCGGCGTGGCCAAGAACCCGGTGGACCATCCGCTGGGCGGCGGCGAGGGGAAGTCGAGCGGCGGGCGGCCGCCGGTGAGCCCGTGGGGCAAGCCGGAGGGCGTGAAGACCCGCCACAAGAAGAAGGCGAGCACGAAGCTCATCATCCGGGGCCGCAAGCGCGGCAAGGCGACGCAATAATGGCACGCAGCGTCAAGAAGGGGCCTTTCGTCGACGCGCGTCTCCTCGCGCGCGTGAGCGAGCTGAACCGCAAGAACGAGAAGCGGGTGCTGAAGACCTGGTCCCGCGCGTCCACGATCACACCGGACTTCGTCGGGCACACCCTGGCCGTGCACAACGGGAACAAGTTCGTGCCGGTCTACGTGAGCGAGAACATGGTCGGCCACAAGCTCGGCGAGTTCTCCCCGACGCGGCTGTTCCGCGGGCACAGCGGGCGGCTCTCGGCCGACAAGAAGGCGGCCCTGGGCGAGGGCGCGCCGGCTCCGGCGGCGGCCGGGGCGGCGGCCGCGCCGGCGGCCGGGACGGCCGCTCCGGCCGCGGGAAAGAAGGCGTAACCCATGGAAGCGCACGCGATCCAGCGCACGGTGCGCCAGTCCCCGCGCAAGATGCGGCTCGTCGTGGACCTGATCCGCGGCAAGCCGGTGGGGGAGGCGTTCAGCATCCTCAAGTTCAGCAAGAAGGGTGCGGCGAAGCAGGTGTCGAAGGTGCTGCTGTCGGCGGTGAGCAACGCGCGGCAGAAGGCGCAGGCGGCGGCGGAGCGGCTGGACGAGGACGAGCTGGTGGTGACGGCGGCGACGGTGGACATGGGCCGGCCGCTGAAGCGGTTCATGCCGGCGGCCCAGGGCCGTGCGATGCCGATCAAGAAGCACACGAGCCACGTGCGGGTCACCGTGGCCACGAAGGAGCGCTAGCGTGGGACAGAAGACGCATCCGCACGGGTTCCGCCTCGGTATCGTGAAGCCGTGGCGCTCGCGGTGGTTCGCGGGCAAGGAGTTCCCGGCCCTCCTCAAGGAGGACGAGCTGATCCGCACCTACCTGCGCACGCGGCTGCAGCACGCGGCGATCAGCGACGTGCACATCGACCGCAAGCCGGGGAAGGTGCTGGTCACGGTGCACACGGGCCGCCCGGGGGTGGTGATCGGGAAGCGCGGGGCGGAGGTGGACAAGCTCCGGGACGAGCTGACGCAGCTGACGGGCAAGGAGATCGGGATCAATGTCGAGGAGATCAAGCGGCCCGAGCTCGACGCCCAGCTGGTGTCCGACAACGTGGCGCACCAGCTCTCGCAGCGGATCAGCTTCCGCCGCGCGATGAAACGGGCGGTGCAGTCGGCGATGCGGATGGGGGCGCAGGGGATCAAGATCAAGTGCGGCGGCCGGCTCGGCGGCGCGGAGATCGCGCGCGTGGAGGGCTACCACGAGGGGCGGGTGCCGCTCCACACCCTGCGGGCGGACGTGGACTACGCGACCTCGACGGCGAAGACGACCTTCGGGACGATCGGCGTGAAGGTCTGGATCTTCAAGGGTGAGGTCGTCGAGGACGGACGCGGCCGCACCTACAGCACGGGGGCGTGACCGATGCTGGCGCCGAAGCGGGTGAAGTTCCGCAAGCAGATGAAGGGCCGGATGCGCGGCGTGGCCACGCGCGGCCAGACGGTGGCGTTCGGCCACTTCGGGCTGCAGGCGACGGAGGCCGGCTGGGTCTCGAACCGGCAGATCGAGGCGGCGCGCGTCGCGATGACGCGGCACATGAAGCGCGGCGGCAAGCTGTGGATTCGGATCTTCCCGGACAAGCCGATCACCAAGAAGCCGGCCGAGACGCGGATGGGGAAGGGGAAGGGCAATCCCGAGGGGTGGGTGGCCGTGGTGAAGCTGGGCCGGGTGCTGTTCGAGATCGAGGGGATCCCGGAGGCGATGGCGCGCGAAGCGCTGGCGCTGGCGTCGGCGAAGCTGCCGGTCTCCACCCGCTTCGTGGTGCGGGAGGACTAGGGCGATGGCGCTGGAGAAGCTGACGATGGCCGCGATGCGCGAGATGACGGACGTGGAGTTGCGCGCCAAGATCGCGGAGTTCGAGCGGGAGCGCTTCACGCTGCGCTTCAAGGCGGCGAGCGAGGTGCTCTCGAACCCCATGGACCTGAAGACCGCCCGGCGCACGGTGGCCCGCCTCAAGACGGTGCTGGCCGAGCGCGCGGCGAAGGCGACACGGGCATGAGCGAGCAGCGGACGGAGCAGCCGGTGCGCGGGGCGCGGAAGGTCCGCGTCGGGACGGTCGTGAGCGCGAAGATGACCAAGTCGGTCGTCGTCGTGCTCCGGCGTCGCATCACGCACCACCTGTACGGCAAGCAGGCGACGCGGAGCAAGCGCGTCATGGCGCACGACGACCGATACCAGGCCCGCGAGGGCGACGTCGTCCGCGTGATGGAGACCCGCCCGCTCTCGAAGTCGAAGCGGTGGCGCGTGGTCGGCATCGTCGAGCGGGCGGAGTAGGGAGGGGCCGTGGTCCAGCAGGAGACGATCGTCCGGATCGCCGACAACTCGGGAGCCAAGCGGGCGCTGGTGATCCGCGTCCTCGGCGGCTCCAAGCGCCGCTACGCCGGCCTGGGCGACGTGGTCATCGTCGCCATCAAGGACGCGCTGCCCACCGGCACCGTGAAGAAGGGCGAGGTGGCCCGCGCGGTGGTGGTGCGCACGGCGAAGGAGACCCGCCGCAAGGACGGGAGCTACATCCGCTTCGACGAGAACGCGGCGGTCATCATCAACGAGCAGAACGAGCCGCGGGCCACGCGCATCTTCGGCCCCGTCGGCCGCGAGCTGCGCGAGAAGAAGTTCATGAAGATCGTCAGCCTCGCGCCGGAGGTCCTCTAGATGCGGATCCTGGTCAAGCGCGCCAAGCCGAAGGCGCCGCGCGTGCCCCGGCCCAAGATGCACATCACCAAGGGCGACACGGTAGTGGTGATCTCGGGTGACGACAAGGGCCGCCGGGGCAAGGTCCTGCGCGTGCACCCCAAGAAGCGCAGCGTGGTGGTCGAGGGCATCCGCGTGGTGAAGCGCCACCGGAAGGCCCGGCGGCAGGACGAGGAGAGCCAGATCGTGGAGTTCCCGGCGCCGATCCCGGCGTCGAAGGTGATGCTGATCGACCCGAAGACGGACCGCCCGACGCGCGTCCGCCGGCGGGTGGACGATGACGGGACGGTCGAGCGGATCGCGGTGCGGTCCGGCGAGCCGATCCCGCGGACCCGGTAGGAGCCATGGCCGAGACCCAGGAGAAGGCCGCGAAGGCGGAGAAGTCGGAGAAGGCAGAGAAGGCCGAGCGGGCGCACAAGGCCGAGAAGGCCGAGCGCGCCCGGAAGGTGAAGGGCGCCGCGGCGACCGCCGAGGCGGCCCCCGCCTTCCCGGACGAGCCGGGCGAGCCGGCGCCGGTCCCGCGGCTCCAGATCGCGTACACCGAGAAGGTGCGCCCAGCGCTGGCGCGGCAGTTCGGGCTGACCAACCCGCACGAGATCCCGCGGGTGACCAAGATCGTCCTCAACGTCGGCTTCGGCGAAGGGCCGAAGGTCCCGAAGGCGCTGGAGGCGATCGTCGCCGAGTTGGGCGCGGTCACCGGGCAGAAGCCGGTGGTGACCCGCGCCAAGAAATCGATCTCCAACTTCTCGCTCCGGGCGGGAATGGCGATCGGCGCGTCGGTCACGCTGCGCGGCGCGCGCATGTACGAGTTCCTCGACCGGTTCGTGGCCATAGCGGTCCCGCGCATCCGCGACTTCCGCGGGCTGCCGACGAAGAGCTTCGACGGCCGGGGGAACTACAGTCTGGGCATCAAGGAGCAGATGATCTTCCCGGAGATCAACTACGACAAGGTCGAGCGGATCCACGGGATGGACATCACGTTCGTGACGGACGCCGGCCGGGACGACCTGGCCCTGGCGCTGCTCCGCGAGTTGGGCATGCCCTTCCGCGGCGAAGCCCCCGTCGTCGGCTGAACCACATCGAGGGACCGATGGCCAAGAAGTGCTGGACGGAGAAGGTCAAGCGGAAGCCGAAGTTCACGACGCGGGCGTACACGCGTTGCCAGCGGTGCGGGCGGTCGCGGGCGGTCCTGCGCAAATTCGGGCTGTGCCGCATCTGCTTCCGTGACCTGGCCCTGCGGGGCGAGATCCCGGGCGTGCGCAAGGCCAGCTGGTAGGCGAGGAGCGACACACTCATGAGCATGACTGATCCCGTCGCGGACATGCTGGTGCGCATCCGCAACGCGTGCGACGCCAAGCATCGTCGGGTGGACATGCCGGTCTCCAAGCTGAAGCTGGAGATCGCGCGCCTGCTCCGCGACAACCATTTCCTCCAGGACTTCCAGGTCCTGGACGACGGCCGCCACGGCCTGCTGCGCCTGTACCTGAAGTACCACCAGGGCGACCAGCCGGTCATCCGCGAGTTGCGGCGCGTCTCCACGCCCGGCCTGCGGCGCTACGTGGGCGTGCGGGAGATCCCGCGCGTGCGCAACGGCCTGGGCATGGCCATCCTCTCCACGCCGAAGGGGCTGATGACCGACCGCGAGGCGCGCCAGGCGCACCTCGGCGGCGAGCTCCTCGCGGTGGTCTGGTAGGGGGGCGCCATGTCCCGCATCGGCAAGAAGCCCGTCCCGCTCCCCGCCGGCGTCACCGCGGCGGCGTCGGGGCACACGGTCACCGTCAAGGGGCCGAAGGGTGAGCTTACGCGCCATCTCCATCCGGAGCTGGTGGTGAAGGTCGAGGGGGGCGCCGTGCTCGTGGAGCGGCCCAGCGACTCGGCCAAGCACAAGGCGCTGCACGGCCTCTCCCGGACCCTCGTGGCCAACATGGTCGAGGGGGTCACGAAGGGGTACGAGAAGGCGCTCGAGATCGTGGGCGTCGGCTACCGCGCCGAGACGAAGCCCTTCGGGCTGACCCTCTTCGTGGGGCTGTCGCATTCCGTGGACGTCAAGGCGCCGCCCGGCATCCGGCTCACCGCCGACCAGCCGACGCTGGTCAAGGTCGCCGGGAGTGACAAGGAACTCGTCGGCCAGCTCGCCGCCGAGATTCGCGGGATCCGGCCGCCGGAGCCGTACAAGGGCAAGGGCATCCGGTACGCGGGCGAGCAGGTGCGCCGCAAGGCCGGCAAGACGGGGGCGAAGTAACATGAGGCCGGTTCGGAAGCCGCGGACCGCGGAAGAGCGGCGCAAGCGCCGCCATTTCCGCGTGCGCCGCACGATCAGCGGGACGGCGGAGCGGCCGCGGCTCGTGGTGTTCCGCTCGCTCAAGCACATCTACGCGCAGCTCGTCGACGACGAGCGGGGCACGGTCCTCATCGGCCTCGCCGACCGGTCGGAGGGCGTCGCGGCGGCCGAGGCGAAGGGCGGCAAGACCGCCCGCGGCTTCGCCGTCGGCGTCGCCCTGGCGGCCAAGGCCAAGGAGCAGGGGATCACCCGGGTCGTGTTCGACCGGGCCGGGTACGCGTATCACGGGCGCGTCAAGGCGGTGGCCGACGGCGCGCGCAAAGGCGGATTGGAGTTCTAGCCGATGGCCGAGAAGCAGCAGCAGCGGGACCGGGGGCGCGGCCGCGATCGGGACCGCGAGCGCGACAGCGAGTTCATCGAGAACGTGGTGAGCATCAACCGCGTCGCCAAGGTCGTCAAGGGCGGCCGGCGGTTCTCGTTCAACGCGCTCGTCGCCGTCGGGGACGGCGCCGGCCACGTCGGCGTGGCGACCGGCAAGGCCAACGAGGTCAGCGAGGCGGTCCGCAAGGCGGTCGAGGCCGCGCGGCGCGCGATGATCGAGGTGCCCCGCACCGGCGCCACCATCCCGCACGAGGTCCTCGGGAAGCACGGCGCGGGGCGGGTGCTCCTCAAGCCCGCCGCGCCCGGGACCGGGGTCATCGCCGGCGGGGCGGTGCGCGCGGTGCTCGAGTGCGCCGGCGTCACCGACATCCTCACCAAGAGCCTCGGCAGCAACAACCCGCACAACGTGGTGCGGGCGACGGTGCACGGGCTCCAGCATCTCGTCACCGTCGAGCGCATCGCGCGGGAGCGCGGCGTCGAGGTGTCCGCCCTCGGCTACAAGCCGCGGCAGGAGGCCGCCCATGCCCGGTAAGAAGAAGGCCGCCGCCGGCAAGCGCCTCACCGTCAAGCAGGTGAAGAGCGGCATCGGGATGCCCGGAGTGCAGAAGCGGACGCTCCGCGCCATCGGGCTCAAGCACCATCAGGACGTCATCGAGGTCACCGACACCCCCTCGATGCGCGGGATGCTCTTCCACGTGCGCCACCTGGTCCAGGTGACGCCCGCCGGGGAGGCGTGATGAGCGAGAAGCACCTGGGGCTCTCGGACCTGCGCCCCGCCAGGGGCTCGACCCACCCGACCAAGCGGCTCGGCCGCGGGCCGGGCTCCGGCCACGGCAAGACGTCCGGCAAGGGCCACAAGGGCCAGAAGGCGCGCTCCGGCGGCCACGTCCGCCCCGGCTTCGAGGGCGGCCAGATGCCCCTCATCCGGCGCGTCCCCAAGCGCGGCTTCACCAATCCGTTCAAGGTGCGCTGGCAGATCGTGAGCCTCGAGAAGCTGGCGGCGTTCGCCGGCCGCGAGGTCACCGTCGCCGCCCTCGCCGAGGCGGGCCTCGTCGCCCGCACCGACGTGGGCGTCAAGCTGCTCGCCGACGGCGACGCGCCCCAGGGGCTCGTCGTCAGGGGCGTAGCCCTCTCGGCGACCGCGCGCCGCAAGATCGAGGCGGCCGGCGGGCGCGTGGAGGAGTGATCCGGTGACCGGGCCGCGCATCCCCAACGTCTTCAAGATCCCGGAGCTCAAAGAGAAGATCCTCTTCACCCTTCTCTGCCTGCTCCTCTACCGGCTCGGCGCCCACATCACCGTCCCGGGCGTCGACACGCGCGCGCTCACCGACTTCTTCAAGAGCCAGAACAGCCAGACCCTCTTCGGCCTGTACGACATGTTCACCGGCGGCGCCCTCGCGCGCGCCACGGTGTTCGGCCTCGGCATCATGCCGTACATCTCCGCCAGCATCTTCTGGCAGCTCGTTGGCGCCGTCATCCCGACCGTCGAGAAGCTCCAGAAGGACGAGGGCGGCCGGAAGAAGCTCACCCAGTGGACCCGCTACCTGACCGTCGCGCTCGCCGCGGGCCAGGCGTGGGGCTACTCGGTCTTCCTCGAGGGCCTGCAGGGCGCCGTCGGCCACCCCGGCTGGGGCTTCCGGCTCGTCACGACCTTCACGCTCACCACGGGCGGCGTGTTCGTGATGTGGCTGGGCGAGCAGATCACCGAGCGCGGCCTCGGCAACGGGATGAGCCTCCTGATCTTCTTCTCGATCATCGAGCGCGGCCTCCCCGCCCTCGTCCAGACGGTGGAGTTCCTCCGCACCGGCGCCCTGACGTGGCCGACGCTGATCCTCCTCCTCCTCGTCATGGTCGCCGTGGTGTGGTTCACCGTCGCGATGATGGTCGCCGCGCGCCGCATCCCGATCCAGATCCCCCGCAAGGTCATGGGCCGCGGGCGCATCAGCGAGGGCCAGAAGTCGTTCATCCCGCTGCGCCTCAACTCCGCCGGCGTGATGCCGATCGTCTTCGCCCAGTCCATCATCATCGTCCCGGGCACCCTGGCCCAGTTCTCCCACGTCGCCTGGCTGCGCGACGTCGCGAACCAGTTCCAGCCCGGCTCGTGGATCTACTACCTGAGCAACGTCGTCCTGATCGTCTTCTTCACCTACTTCTACACGGCGATCATCTTCAACCCGGTCGACCTCTCGGAGAACCTCAAGAAGCAGGGCGGCTTCATTCCCGGTGTGAAGCCGGGCAGCCGCACCGCCGAGTACATCGACCAGGTGCTCTCGCGCGTGACGCTGCCGGGCTCGCTCTTCCTGGTCGCCATCGCGATGCTGCCGTACCTCATCTTCGACGTGGCCAACGTCCCGTTCCGCTTCGGTGGCACCTCGCTCCTCATCGTCGTCGGCGTGGCCCTGGACACCGTGCAGCAGATGCAGCAGCATATGATCCTGCGGCAGTACGACGGCTTCATGAAACAGGGCCGCATCCGCTTCCGGGGACGGCAGAGATTCATGTAAGTGATGAGTGATGGGTAATGGGTGATGCGTGATGAGTGATAGGCGATGAGTGATAGGGGAGGGGACAGGGGGCGGGGTACGCTCCCTGTCCCTTCGTTCATCCGCCGCCGCGCCAACAACGAGGGAGGGATCGATGTTCGTGATGATCCTCGGCGCCCCGGGCTCGGGGAAGGGGACGCAGGGCAAGCTCCTCGCCGGCCACCTCGGCATCCCGCAGGTCTCCACCGGTGACCTCTTGCGCGCCGCCGTCAAGGCGGGCACGCCCCTCGGCACGGAGGCGAAGGGCTACATGGACCAGGGGCTCCTCGTCCCCGACGCCGTCATCCTCGGCCTCATCCGTGAGATCCTCGCCTCCGGGACGGCGAAGGACGGCGTCCTGATGGACGGCTTCCCCCGCACCGTCGCGCAGGCCGAGGCCGTGGACCGCCTCCTCCACGAGCACGGCCACCGGGTGCACCACGTGGCGGTCCTCGACGTGGACGAGCAGGAGCTGGTGCAGCGCCTCCTCGGGCGCGCCGCCAAGGAGGGACGGAGCGACGACAACCTTCAGTCCATCACGCAGCGCCTGAAGGTCTACCACGACCAGACCGCGCCCCTCATCGCCTACTACGACCGCCAGGGCGTTGTGCGCCGCGTGCCCGGGATGGGCGCCGTCGACGCCATCCAGGCCCGCCTCCGGAAGGCCGTCGCGGCGTGATCACGGTGAAGTCGGCCCGCGAGCTCGACCTCATGGCCCGCGCCGGCCGCGTGGTCGGCGCGACGCTCGCCATGGTCGCCGCGCGCACCCGGCCGGGCGTCAGCACCGCCGACCTCGACGCGCTCGCCGAGGAGTTCATCCGCTCGCACCACGGCGCCACGCCCTCGTTCAAGGGTCTCTACGGCTACCCCGCCACCCTCTGCACCTCGATCAATCACGAGGTCGTCCACGGCATCCCCTCGCGGCAGCGCGTGCTCCAGGAGGGCGACATCCTCAGCGTGGACGTCGGCGCCTGCATCGGCGGCTTCCACGCCGACAGCGCCCTCACCGTCCCCGTGGGGCCCGTCTCCCCGGCGACCGAGGCGCTCCTGCGTACCACCGACGCCGCGCTCGCCGCGGGCATCACCGCCGTCCGCGCCGGAGCGCACGTCGGCGACATCGGCCACGCCGTCCAGCGGGTCGCCGAGGACGCCGGCTACAGCGTCGTGCGCGAGTTGGTCGGCCACGGCATCGGCTCCGCCTTCCACGAGGAGCCCCAGATCCCCAACTTCGGCGCTCCTCACAAAGGCGTCCGCCTCGTCGCCGGCATGACCATCGCCATCGAGCCGATGGTCAACGCGGGCCGCCGCGAGGTCCGCACCCTCCCCGACAAGTGGACCGTCGTCACCGCCGACGCGTCCCTCTCCGCCCACTTCGAACACACCGTCGTGGTCACCGACGAGGGCGCCCGCATCCTCACCGGAAGGCCTGCTCCCGCGCCCTGATCCGCCCGCAAGTCAATTACGAACAATTGATTAGGCATTGTCGCGCCGGCTCCGCGCGTGGCGCCGCACGCGCCCCGAGGTGCGGCGATGTGCAGCGGCGGCGCGCGGCTGACGTGGGCGTGACGGGCACGACCTACGTTCGTAGCGCTTCCCGGCGGCCGGGCTCACGCGCGGCTGTGCGGCGGACGCGGGATCGGAGCGCGCGTGTCGGATCGCTTGCAACAGCCGTTGATGAGCGACGGAGTCCTCCTCCTCGATGTGGACGCGCGCCTGGAGTGGCTCGTGTCGCCGTGGGTCGCGCTGCAGCCCGTGCTCGCGCCGACCGGGGCCCAGCCGGCGGCGCGGCTCTATCTGCACGAGGCGCCCCTCTTGGGAGTGGAGGTGCCGAGCATGTCGCCGACGCTCCGGGTCGGCTCGGTCGGCGTGTGGCTGCGGCAGGACTCCGGCAGGGCGGTGCTGGGGGCGGCGGAGCAGGACTGTGCGGGGGCGGTGGACCTCGACGTGATGCAGGCGACGGTGGTCACCAGCGTGACCTCGGGCGTGGCGCCGCGGCTGCACGCGATGCTGACACTCGCGGCGGCGCTGCTCCTCGGCCGGCTGGGGCGGGCGCTGGTGAGCGCGGGTGCGGTGTTGGCGCCGGATGGGGGCGCGTGGCTCCTGGCCGGGGATGAGGGGGCAGGGACCGCGACGGCGGTGCGGCGGCTGGTGGCGGCGGGGTGGTCGTACCTCTCGGCTGCGCGCGCGCTCCTGCGGCAGCACGGCGGACACGGCGGACTGGTGGTGGAGGCGTGGCCGGAGATGCCTGCGATGGAGTCGGCGGACGAGTTGGCGCCGCGGCGCTGCTCGGCACCGCTCGCGGGGGTGCTCCTGGTCCGCCAGACGCCGCAGGAGCCGACGGCCTTGGTGCCGCGCGCCGAGGGGGACCTCCTCCTGGCGCTCGCGCCCACGTCGCCGTGGTTGCGGCTCGACCAGTCCGGGGCTGCGGGGGTCCTGCGCGCGCTGCGCTTCGGCCTGCGCGCGCCGGTCTACGATCTGCAGCTGGGGCTCGACACTTACGCCAGCCCCGCACGGCTGGTCGAAGTGCTCGGCGGTCTTCCCGGCTCCCCCATCCACTGACGGACAGGGCGCCTCAGCCGCCGATCGCGGCCTCCACCGCGGCGCGCGCGCGCGCCGCGTCCCGGGACGCCTCCTCGACCAGCCGCTCCGCCTCCGCTGCATACGGCGCCCCCGCCGCGCGGTCGGGCATCGCCGCGACGTTGATCCGCACGTTGTACGCGGCGCCCCGCGCCGCGGCCTCGGAGAGCAGCGCGCCCACGCCGGCGTCGGAGACGGCGTTCCGGTTGCCGGCCTCCGCAGCGCGCGCCGCGAGCGCCGTGACATCGCGCGCGGCCCGCAGCGTCTCGAGGGGCACGCGCGTCGCTCCGACCAGCGCCGCCTGGATCGCCGCGGTGCGCCGCGCCTCCTCCGTCTTGGGGATGCCGTAGGCCGCGCTCACCGCGTCGTACGCCGCAGCGTCCTCCTCGCCCAGGCGCATCAGCCGGAGCCGCAACGCCTCCGCCCGCTCGATCAGCGCGCGGAAATCGTCATCTACCGCCGCGTACTTCTTCCGCCCCGCGGTGAGCCGC
>JBEKGT010000021.1:0-14016 GCA_050012655.1 Gemmatimonadales bacterium
CGCTCCCCGTGAGGCCACGCGAACGCGCCCGCTGCCACGCCGGTCATTGCGCCGTCCCTACTCGTACCGCAGCGCTTCGATGGGATCGAGCGCTGCGGCTTTCCGCGCGGGATAGAAACCGAAGAAGATCCCGACCGCCGCAGAGAAGCCGATCGCCAGCAGCACCATTTGCGGCGCGATCGCCGTCCCCCACCCCGTCACCCGCTGCACCACCAGCGAGCCGCCGAACCCGACCAAGACCCCGATCACGCCCCCCACCACGCTCATCACGATCGCCTCGACGAGGAACTGCGTCAGC
Organism: Gemmatimonadales bacterium; assembly: GCA_050012655.1. GTDB lineage: Bacteria > Gemmatimonadota > Gemmatimonadetes > Gemmatimonadales > JACORV01 > JADGQW01. Next base: position 299 of record JBEKGT010000021.1, read on the forward strand.
ACGTCCGAGCCCCGTGCGCCCACCGCCATCCGGATGCCGATCTCCCGCGTCCGCTCCGTCACCGAGACGAGCATGATGTTCATGATGCCGATGCCCCCGACCAGCAGCGACACGCTCGCGATCGCCGCCAGCAGGATCGTCATCACCTGCGTCGTCCCCTGCGCCGCCTGCGCCAGCTCCGTCTGGTCGCGGACGGTGAAATCGTCGGCCTCGTAGGACGCGAGCTTGTGCGTCTCGCGCAGGATGCCCCGCGCCTCCTGCTCCGCCGCCGGGATATCCCCCTTGCTCGCGGTCGCGCCGAGGATCTGCGTGATGAACTGCCGCCCCGAGAGCCGCGTCTGCACCGTCGTGTACGGCGAGAGGATCACGTCGTCCTGGTCCCGCCCCTCCGCCGTCTGGCCCTTCGGGGTCAGCACCCCGATGATGTCGAACGGCACGTCGCGGAGCCGGATCTGCTGCCCGACCGGGTCCTGCCCCGCAAAGAGGTTGTCGGCGATGGTCTTCCCGATCACCGCCACCTTCCGCATCGCCCGCACGTCGCTGTCGTCGAAGGAGCGGCCGCTGGCCACCGGCCAGGCGCGGATCGCCTGGTAGTCGAGCGACACACCGTTGACCCCCGTGCGCCAGTTGCCCAACCCGCCGATGACCTGCGTCGGCGCCACGATCACCGGCGAGACGCCGGTGAAGATCGTGCTCTCGCGCTTCAGCGCGTCGTAATCGGCCAGCGTCAGCCGGTTCGACGTCCCCGCCCCCTGGCTCACACCGCCGGCCTGGCTCGCCCCCTGGGTGATCACCACCAGGTTCGTGCCGAGGTTGTCGATCCGCGCCTGGATCTGCGCCTTCGCCCCCTGCCCGATCGCCACCATCACGATCACCGCGCCGACGCCGATGATGATGCCCAGCATCGTCAGCAGCGTGCGCATCTTGTTCTTCACGATGCTCTGCGACGCGATCTTCACCAGCCGCATCCCGTTCATATCAGCTCGCCAGTGCCAGGGGCGTCGCCGCGCCCAGGTCCTCGGCCGCGACCCGCCGGTCGCGCACCGCCTCGTCCCGGATCACCCGCCCATCCCGCAGCTCGACCACCCGCTTCGTGTAGAGCGCGATGTCGGGCTCGTGGGTCACCACCAGCATCGTGATGCCCGCGTCGTTCAGCTCCTGGAAGAGCGCCAGCACCTCGATGGAGGTGTGACTGTCCAGGTTCCCCGTCGGCTCGTCCGCCAGGAGCAGCGAAGGCCGCGTCACCAGCGCCCGCGCGATCGCCACCCGCTGCTGCTGGCCCCCCGACAGCTCGCTCGGCTCGTGGTCGAGCCGATCCGCCAGCCCCACGCGCTCCAGCGACGCCCGCGCCGCCGCGCGCGTGTCCACGCCCCGGTGCCGACGGCTGTACATCAGCGGCAGCTCCACGTTCTCGAGCGCCGAGGTGCGCGCCAGGAGGTTGAAGCCCTGGAAGACGAACCCGAGCTTGGCGTTCCGTATGTCGGCCAGCTCGTTCCGGCTCAGGCCGTCCACCCGCACGCCGTCGAGCTGGTAGCTCCCCGCCGTGGGGCGGTCGAGGCAGCCGAGGATGTTCATCAGGGTGGACTTCCCCGACCCCGACGCGCCCATGATCGCGACCATCTCCCCCGGTTCCACCACCAGGTCCACACCCTGCAGCGCGTGCACCGCCGTCTTGCCCGTGGCGTACACCCGCTCGAGCCCTTCGACCCGGATCACTGCGCTCGCGCCCGCCATCGTCACATCCCTCCCGGGGGCCGCGGCCCCTGCCGCTGCTGGCTCTGGAAGGGGTTCACCGTCGCGGTCGAGGAGGCGGCCGCAGCCGCGCCCGCAGTGTTGAGGCCGGCGATGACCTGCATCCCTTCGCGCAGCGCCGGGCCCGTCACCTCGGTGAACTGGCCGTCGGTGAGCCCGGTGTGCGCCCGCAGCGACTGCGGCTTGCCGCTCGCGTCCAGGTACCAGAGCGTCACGACGTTCGCCCGTCGCGCCGCGCCGGTCGCCGTTCCCGACGCCTGGCCCTGGCCCACGCCCAACGTCGGCGTGCCGGCTGTCCCCTGTGCCGCGCCCGCCGCGCCCGCCACCCCGGCCCGCCGCGCCGCCCGGGCGGCCGAGTCGGCACCCAGCCCGGCCGCGCCGGTGTCGCCCGCCGCCGCGCGCTCCGCCTGCACTTCGGCCGCCAGCGCCGCGCTCGGCCGGAACCGCAGCGCCGCGTTCGGTACCCGCAGCACGTTCGCCGCCTTCGCCACCTCGAACGTCACCGTCGCCGTCATCCCGGGCAGGAGCACGCCGTCGGCGTTGTCCACGGAGACCACGACCGTGTAGCTGACGATGTTCTGGTCGGTCTTCGACTGCATCCGCACCTGGTGGACCTGCCCCACGAACGTCCGGTTCGGGAACGCCTGCACGGTGAACCGCACCGGCTGCCCGTCGTCGATCGTCCCGATGTCGCTCTCGTCCACCGAGGCCAGGATCTGCATCCGCCGGAGGTCCTCGGCGATCAGGAAGAGCTGCGGCGCCTGAAGGCTCGCCGCGACCGTCTGCCCGACGTCCACGTCCCGCTCGATCACGATGCCGTCGATCGGCGCGCGGATCGTCGCGAATTCCAGGTTCTGCTGCGCCCGGCTCAGCGCGATCTGGGACGACGCCAGCGCCGTCTGCGCCACCGCCGCGTTGTAGATGGCCGTGCGGTAGTCGGTGTCGGTCAGCGACTCCGCCGCATGCAGGCGCTCCGCCTGGTCGGCCAGGAACCGCGTCTGCTCGACGCTGCTTCGCGCCTTGTCCACGTCCGTCTGCGCCTGCTGCACCGCCTGCGCGAGGAGCGTCGAATCGAGGCGCGCGATCACCTGCCCCTTGCGCACGTGATCGTTGAAGTCGGCGTGCAGCTCCGAGATCTGCCCGGAGACCTGCGTGCCCACCTGGACCGTGCGCACCGCGCCCAGCGTCCCGGTCGAGCTCACCGTCTGCTGCACGTCACCGCGGGTCACCTGCACGAACCGGTAGCTCTCCGCGGCGGCCCCGCTCCCCTTCACCAGGAACCCCGCCGCTACCGCACCCGCGACGCCCACCAGCGCGATGATGATCAGTGTCCGCTTCATGTTCGCCCTTCCTTCGATGGTCTGAATCCCATGCTGGCGCCTCGCCAGTTGCCCTCCCAATAGGCATGGGGCGTGCCTCGATACAAGCATCTACATATCATTGGGTTACGACATTCATGACGAGCTTCGAATGCGGTTTTCGCACTACACTTACTGCGGATTCGGCACTTCCTGCCCTTTGTCGCGTGGCTCCTGCCGTCCTCCCTTGACGGACACCAGCCGGGAGGGGCATAATAAAAGTGGTAGTTGCCATGTTTAATATGTAAACGCGCCGCCCTGGAGCCCCGATGCCCGTGTCCCTCCGCCGTCCCGCCCTGCCGCTGCTCACCCTCGCGGCCCTCCTCGCCGGCTGCACCCGCACGCCGGCCGTCGAGACCGTGGACTTCGCCACGGTGCGCGCCTCCACCACGCCGGCCCGCGACGCGGCGGCCCCGCCGCCGAGCGCCGCCCGGATCCACGTCTTCCGCATCCCGATCGAGGACGACAGCGTCGAGATCGCCGAGGGGGTGCACTACGCCGGCTGGACCTTCGGCGGCACCGTGCCCGGCCCCGTGCTGCGCGTGCGCGAGGGGGACTCGGTGCGAGTCACCGTGGTCAACCGCGCCATGATGCCGCACTCGATCGATTTCCACGCGGCCCGCATCCCGATGAACCGCGCCTACCGGATCATCAATCCCGGCGACTCGGTGCAGTTCGCCTTTCGGGCCATGGACGCGGGCGCGTACCTCGTCCACTGCGGCACGCCGCCCGTGCTGATGCACCTGATGCAGGGGATGTATCTCGCGATCTTGGTGGACCCGAAGGCGGGCTGGCCGACGCAGGTGGACAAGGAGTTCGTTCTGCTGCAGAGCGAGTTCTACACGCGCGACGGCGACCACGGCCCGGAGCCCGACTTCGACGCCGCGCTCGGCCGCAGGGCGTCGTACGTCGTCTTCAACGGCCGCGCCTTCCAGTACCAGGAGCACCCGTTGCAGGTCGAGGTCGGGGACCGGGTGAGGGTCTGGCTGGTGAACGCCGGCCCCACCTTCGCGAGCGACTTCCACATCGTCGGCGCGATCTTCGACCGCGTGTACCCCGACGGCGACCCCGATCACGCCCTCCGGAGCGTGCAGACCTGGTCGGTGCCGGCGGGGAGCGGCGCCGTCTTCGAGACCCACTTCGCTGCGAACGAGAGTGGCGAAGGGGTGTACGCGTTCGTGACGCACGCCTTCGCCGACGCGTCGAAGGGCGCCGTGGGTCTGATCCAGGTCGGGCACCCGGCCGGCGGGACGGCCGGGATGTCGCACTAGGCGCGGAGGAGACGGATGGCCGCGGTCGAGGCGAAGGGCCCGGGGCTCGGCGCGACCCGCCGCGCCCTCCTGGCGGCACTGAAGCGGCGCGGGCCCTCCGCTCTGGCTGATTTGCGGGCCGACCTCCCGTTGGCGCCGGCGACCTTGCGCGAGCACCTCCTCGCGCTAGCCCGCGAGGGCCTGGTCGCGAGGCACGGCACGCGCAAGACCGGGCGCGGAAGGCCCGAGGTGATCTGGGTGCTCACGCCCGCCGCGGAGGGGCTCTTCCCGCAGCGCGACGGCGCGGTCCTGCACGAGCTTGTCACGTGGATGGGCGCCCACGGCGGCGCCGAGCTGCTGGGGGAGTTCTTCGAGGGCCGCGTCTCCACGCGGCGCCAGGCGGCGCGAAACCGACTGGCCCGGAAGAAGGGGCTCCGCCGGGTCGCCGAAGTGGCGCGGATGCTCTCGGAGGAGGGGTACCTCGCGGAGGCGGTGCCCGGAAGCGACGGCGCGCCGGTGCTGCAGATCTTCCACTGCCCCGTGAAGGACCTCGTGGCGGCCACCGACCTGCCCTGCCGCACGGAGCTGGGCCTGGTGCGCGAGCTCCTCGGCGGCACCCTGACCCGCCTCGAGCACGCGGCCCACAAACAGAGAACCTGCAGCTACGGCGTGCCGCGGGGCCGCGGCACGCCGCCGCTCCCTCCCCCTACGGCAACGTGATCCGCAGCCGGCTGTAGAGGTTGCGCCCGTTGTACCCGAAGGGCGACGCCGCCGCCCACGGGAAGGTCGCGTAGTTGGAGTTGTAGTCCTTCGCCGTGCCGGCGCTCGGATCGGTGGGGTCGATGGGCGTCAGCGTATGCGGCTGGGCCGGGTACACGTCGAAGAGGTTGCGCACGCCGATCGAGAGGTCCGCCGCGCCTAGCCGGTAGCCCACCTCGACGTCCACCAGCGTTCGCGCGCCGTAGAACTCCCCGCACTGGTCGCAGTATCCCGGCTGCGCCGACCGGAAACCGCCGTAGTAGGAACCCCGCACCAGCCCGTGCAGCCCGCCCCGGGTGTACTGGGCCGTCAGCGTCCCGCGCCAGTCGGGGCGCTCCCGCTCGATGGCGAGCGTCGTCACGGTGTCGAGGAGCCCGCCGTGGGGCGAGAACTGGAGCACCGCCGGCAGCGCTTCGATGTGCACGATCCTGGTCTTCGTATAGTTCGCCGCGGCCGTCAGGTCGATCGCGCCGCCCCCCACGTCGGGGAGCCGCAGAGTCGCGTTCAGGTCCACGCCCTGGGTCCGGGTGTCGATGCCGTTGGTGAAGTACTGGACCCCGGCGATGTTGGGGTAGCCGTTCCGCGTCAGGATGGCCCTGGTGGTATCGTCGTCGTAGGTCGCGCCGAGGACGATGCGATGCTTGAGCAGGATGTAGAAGTAGTCCGCGGTGACGGTGAGGTTCTCCCAAGGCGTGACCGCGATGCCGGTGCTCAGGTTCACTGAGGTCTCGTCCCGCAACGGCTTCGCGCCCAGCGCGACCGCGGCGGGGTTGTTCACCGGGAACACGCCGATGTCCTCCGTCACGCCGGCGATCACGTTGGTGATCACCTTGCTGAAGTACGCCTGTCCCAACCCCGGCGCGCGGAAGCCGGTGCTCGCTGCCGCCCGCAGGGTGATGCGGCTGGTGGGCTGGTACCGGAACGCGAGCTTGCCGGTGAGGCGCTGGCCGAAGTCGCTGTAGCTCTCGAACCGCCCCGCCGCGTTCGCCAGGAACTTCCGCGTCAGGTTGGTTTCCAAGTCGGCGTACACGCCCACGTTGGTCCGTGAGTGCGATGACGCGTCCGCCGGCGAGAAGCCGGGAAAGACCTGCGAGCCGGGGATCGGGTCGCCGCCCGATTGGGTGGTGTCGCCGCCGTTCACGTACGAGGCCAGCTCCCCTTGCCCGATGATGAACCGCTCCCACCGGAACGCCGCGCCCGCCGCGACGCTCACGGGCGCCGGCAGCCCGAGGTCCACCGTCCGCGACGCGGTGAGCGCGGCCTGGAACTCGTCGCGCGCCAGCTTCCCCGCGAAGAACGACGTCTGGTTCGGGATCCCCGCCGCGTTCTGCGGGAAGACGAGACTCGGCCCGAGCGACTGGTTGAGGGTGTTCTCCAGGTTGTAGCGGAAGTCGTTGTGCCCGAAGGTCCCACCGAACTCCACCCCCCAGCCGTGGAAGGCGCCGCGCACCCCCATCGTCGCCGAATAGTCGGTGACGTCGGGGTGGTACTCGGGCAGGAACCCGAACGGGTAGATGCTCGGCCAGTTCCGGTCGCTGGACGAGTAGCGCCGGTAGCCGAAGCCCGTCCCCACGCGGAAGCTGTAGCTCGCGAGGCCGAAGAGCTCCGTGGTGCCTCCGGCGTTCAACGGCATCCGCAGGTTGGCGAGGGTGAGCACGTCGCGCTCGAGGCCGTCGCCCCAGTGCTGGTTGGGCTGCGGGACGCCGTTCCGCTTGACGATCACCTTCCCCGTGGCGCTCACCGAGTCGGTCTGGCCGTTGCCGCTGTCGTCGTACGGGTCCGCCCAGGCACGGTTCGTCGGCTGGCGGTTCTGGAACTCCCCAAAGAGCGCCAGCGATCCACGGCCGAGGCCGAGGCCCACCCCGCCGTTGACGTCCACGCTCGTGCCGTCCACCGGATAGCCCGACGTCACGTACTCCCCCGCATCCGCGCTCATGAACGGGGAGAAGCGCCCCTGCTTCGTGACGAGGTTGATCACGCCCGCGATGGCGTCCGAGCCGTACTGCGCCGACGCGCCGTCGCGCAGCACCTCGATGTGCTCGATGGCGGCGGCGGGGATGGCGTTCATGTCCACGCCGCTCGAGCCCGCCGCCGTGCCGTAGGCGAAGGTGTTCACCACCGCCATCTGATGGCGTCGCCACCCATCGAGAAGGACGAGGGTGTGATCGGGGCTCAAGCCCCGGAGGGTGAATGGCCGCGCGATGTCCGTCGCGTCCGTCACGCTCTGGTGGGGGAAGTTCACCGAGGGCGCCACCGCCTGGAGGATCTGGCTCGTCTCGCTCGTGCCCTGCTGCGCGAGGAGCGCCGCCGGGAAGACGTCCACTGGCACCGCCAGCTCGTCGGCCGCCACGTGCTGGGCGTGCGAGCCGACCACCACGTCGATCGCCGCCACGCTGATCGGCTGCGACGCAAGCGAGATGTCCTGGCGCGCCACGCCCCCCGCCGTCACCGTGACGCGCACGCTTCCCGGCCGATAGCCGAGAGCCCGCGCCCGCAACGTCCACGTGCCCGCCGGCACGCCGCGCAGTTCGTACGCCCCCTGGTCGTTCGTGGAGGTCCGGGCCATCTGACCGTCCACCGTCACCGCCGCGTGCGCCAGCGGTGCGCCCGTCGAGTCGGCCACGTGGCCGCGGATGACGCCGTTCTGCGCGAGAGCCAGCGACGGAAGGAGAAGGAACGCGAGCGTGACGAACGCACCGGCGGAGCGGCGCATCGGAGCCCCCTGGGGAGGAAAGATCTGCATCGTCATCGGGAATGGTCCCGAATATTACGGAGCGGTCTTGCCAGTCAAGAGCGGATTGCGTCGCTGCGCCGCCCCGGAACGCCGAGCCCCGCCGCGGAGACCGCGACGGGGCCGGGGAGGATCGGAGACGGCCGGGGCGCCTAGTTCGTCACGCCCAGCGCGCGCAGGCGCATCCGCGCGAAGCGGTCGTTCGGGTCGAGCTGGACCGCCTGCCGGAACCGCGCGATGGCGTTCGCCGTGTCGTTCTTGGCGAGGTACGCCTCCCCCATCTGCCCCGCCACTGCCCCCGACGAGGGGAAGAACTCCGCGTCGAGCGTGAGGAGGCCGAGGGCGTCGTCGGCCCGCCGCTGCGCGAGCATCGTCTGCGCCGCCTGCAGGAGGGTGAACTCGCCGAAGTCGTACGCCGCGCGGCCGTAGTACTGCTGCCGCAGCGCGCGGTACGCCCGCACCGCCGAGTCGAGCCCGCCCGCGCCGACCGCCTCCGTCACGATGTCGGCCAGCGGCTTGGGCCGCGCCACGCCGCGGTGGCACGTCACGCACGCCACCGCCACGTTCGGCGAGGGTCGCTCCGGGATCCGGCTCAGCACGCTGTCGTTGACCTGCCGCACCATCAGCATCATCAGGCGCGCGGTGCGCTTGGTCCGCAGTTCATCCGAGGGGAAGTCCAGTTCCCCCGGACCGCCCCCCCGCTTGTCCACGTGGCAGTAGTCGCACCGCACCCCAAGCGCCGACGTGAAGCCGCGCATGGTGTTCACCACCTCGCGCACCGGCGTGTTGTGGGGGAAGACCCTGGTGTTCACCAGCGAGTCGGGGAGGCCCCGCCCCTGCGCGGCGAGGGGCGCGGCACAGGCCACGGCGAGCGCGGCAACCAGCAGCGGACGCGTGAGCGGCATCATTGGAATCCCGAGAAAGAGGGTCGGAATTACACAACAGAGGCGGCACGGCGCAACCCCTCGCGCCGGCCATGCGCAGGAGCCGCTGGGGACCGGCCGCGGTGCACCGGCCTCGCCGCGCACCATCGGCCGCCGCCCCGCGCCCGCGACCCTACAGCGCGACCACCGCCGCGGTCCACTCAGCGGGATTGCGGTCCTGGCGGTAGAACTGCGCCACGTTCACGATGACGTTGGCAGCGTCGCGCCGCAGGCCGAAGCGGTCCATGCTCCGCGTCGCGCGGCCCGAGATGAAGGTGCCGTCGGGCTGGTAGCGGGAGTGGTGCTTCGGGCACTGGAAGATCCCGTCCTCGGGCTGCCAGTGGAGGGCGGTGTTCTGGTGCGGGCAGGAGAGGTTGAAGGCGAAGACCTTCTGCTGGTACCGGACGAGGATGGTCTGGTTGTCGTGGTCGATCTGCGCGCCGTCGGCGGCGGGGATCGGGTAGGTCAGCAGGTCTCCGGAGGCGGCCAGAGCGCGTCCGAAGCGGAGCGGAAGCGCGCGCGCCTTGCCCGGCGCGCCGCCGAGCGCGGCGACCACGCCGGCGAGGACGAGCGCGGCCTGGCCGAGGAAGGCCCTCCGTTCCACCAGGGGGCACGCCTCGCAGGCGGGGGAGGACGACGCTTCGGTGTGCTCGGCGCGGGGCATGGGGCTCGCTCAGGAGATGGTGGTGAGGAACGCGCCGGCGAGCAGCACGGTGAACCACAGTGCCACGCTCGCCAGCGAGGTGCGCTGGAACCGCGTCCACGCCGTGTCGTGCCCGTTCTCGAGCGCCCGTTCGGCCCGCAGGCGAAGCCAGCCGTTGCCAAGGAGGGTGAGGATGAGCGCCATCTTCGTCCAGAAGAGGAACGACGTCAGATAGGTGTGGATGTCGGCCAGGAGCATCAGCACGCCGCTCGCGGCGGTGACGGCGAGGCCGGCCAGGACGAAGGTGTGGACGGCGCCAAGGCGCTCGAGCTCCCGCGGCACGTCGGGGCCGCGCTCCTTCGCCAAGGCGAGCGACGCGCGGTCCGTGACCACGGCGAAGCCGCCGGCCACCAGGATGCCGGCCAGGTGTACGTAGGTCACGGCGGCGCTCAGCGCCTTGCTGTCGCTGTAGACGTGCGCCCACCGCTCCACGAGGGAAGCTCCGGCCATCATCGTCAGTTTCTCCAGATCAGCATCATCGCGTACGACGCCAGCGCCGTGCCCATCGACGTGATCGCGAGGGTGCGGTGCAGGCTGCGGTTCGCCGGGGTGGACGTGAGGCGGCGGTGGCCGGAGGGCGCCGCGAGGCCGGTGGCCACGAACCCCGCGTCGGCCGCGAACATCAGCCCGGCGTGCAGGTAGCGCCGCAGGGCACCCTCGGGCTGTCTGCGGCTGTCCCAGAGGTTCCAAGCGCCGGTGACGGTGTTCACTCCGAAGAGGCCGGCCACGCCGAGGGCGACCAGGCGGTGCGTGTTGCGCAGGCTCTCCTGGCTGGGCGTCACGGCCGGGTAGTCGTTGTAGAGCTTCGTGCCGATCAGGTACTCCGCGACAAACAGCGGCAACGTGGCGAAGCTAGCGATGTAGTGGATCGTGAGCCGGACGTGGTACGCCTCGCTCATCTCAATGGCGCGAGGCCGCTGGGGGGGCGGCTCGGCGCTGTCGGCGGCGATGGCGCCTGGTGACAAGCGGGGCCACGGGGCCGGCACGAGGGGGCCGGCGGACGGAGAGGCGTCGGGGGGCGCGGCGAGCGGCGGTGCCGCAGCGGGAGCGAGGGTCGCTGCCGCGCTGACGACGGCAGCGCTGACCGTGTCGGGGGCGAGCGGCATCGGAGGCAGTTGCTGCAGGACCCCGCTCGTCGCGAGGAGCCACATCACGTAGTCCAAGTACGGCACTCCTCGATCGGGCAGCGGGCGTGAGAGGAGAGGCACCCCTCGCGCGCCCTCGCGTTCCTATGAATGTAGCGGGCTCGCCGCGGCGTCGAACAGTCGCGCCGCAGCGCACCGCGCGTCGGTGACTCGGCTCACCCGACGGACCGGCGAGCGCTCCGGAACACTCACGAGTTGGTGACGACGATCTGGCTGTTGGCGCTGTCGATCGTGGCCGCAAAGGTGCGGAGAGGCGCCGGGGCCGGGCCCTGCACCACCGCTCCCTGCACCGTGAACCGCGACCCATGGCAGGGACAGACCATCGCGCCACCCGGTGTCCCCGGCAGCGCGACGGTGCACGCCTGGTGGGTGCACAGGCGCGAGACGGCGATCACCTGGTCCGCCGCAAGGCGCGTGACCGCCATCCCCGACCCGCCCTCGCCCACGTTGTCCACTCCCACCGTCTGGCCGATCGCCATGAGCGGGAGCTTCACCTGCGGTGGCCCGACGATGGCGAAGGAGGGTCCGGCTGGCGTGCCGCACGCCTCGAGGGCGGAGGCCGCGGCGGCGCTGGCGGCGGTCGCCGCGACGGCGGCGAGGAACTGACGGCGGGTCGGCACGCACGCTCCCGAATTGTTGAAGTTTCAATGAAACCCGCAGGCGCGCGATTCGTTCCGGGGGGTCCGATGCCAGGGTGTGCGAATCGGCACAGCGGCATTCACCGCGGGTCCCGCCCGGGGACTGCGCGCCGAGCGGATGCCGGGACGGAACGGCGCACCCCCGCGGCTGGTATCATTGGGGTGCGGGCCGGGAGGCCCTGGAACGGAGTGAGGGACATGCGTGCCATCGCAGAAGTGCGGGTCGCGGTCGCGGCGGGAGCGGTGCTGCTGGCGGGCTGCGCCCCGGCCGTGCGGAGCCAGCGGGACGAGGCGATCCCCGTCCCCCAGGGTGCGACGTGGGCGTGGGCGGCGCCGGACACGGGCGGCCCCGCCGAGCGAGGCGATCGGGAGGTGCCGGAGCGGCCTCCGCGCGGCGCGAGGGCCCGCGGGGAGGACCCGACCGCCGCGACCGCGATCCCGCGCCAGCGGTTCCACCGGGCCTTGGAGGCCGCGCTCGAGGCGAAGGGGTTCCACCGGATGGCGGGCCCCATGGACGCCGACTTCGTCCTCACCCTCGCGTTCGAGGGGCCGGGACGGCCTGGGTCGGCGGGGGCGCGGACCGCGGTGAGCATCGGGTGGGCCGGGGGCTTCGGCGGCCGCGGCCGGTGGGGGCCGAACTGGGGGTGGTACCAGCCGTGGGGCGGGTTCGGGCCGTGGACGGGATGGGCTTGGAGCCCGTGGAGCGGGGGGTTCGGGTGGTACGGCGTGCCAATGTTCGATGTGGCGACCGCCTACCCGGTCGGATCGCGGGGGATCACGCTGGTCGCCCTGCTGCGCCTCCGCTCGACGGGTGACGTGGCGTGGCGCGCCCAGTACCGCGCCGATGCGTACGACCTCGCGTACCTGACGCAGCAGCACGCGCGGGAGATCGCCGAGAAGCTCGTCGCCTCGCTGCGCTGAGCGGCACGGGGAGCACCTGAGGCGGGCTCCCGGCCCGAGGCCCTAGGTCACACGCCAGTAGACGGCGTAGCGCTCGTCGAAGAGCGTGTGGAACGGCACCAGCGTGACATCGTGCTCCTGCCCCGACGTCCGCCACTCGAGCCGCGGCGCCCCCCCCGCGCCACTCGCCCGCTCGAGCCACGTAGAGAGATCGCCCCCGCGTGCGCGCAGCGTCGGCGTCGGCACCCCCTCCAGCTTGTACTCGGGGACCGTGCGCGGCCGCGTCGGCTCGGCGCGGAGCGTGGCCGCCGTGAGGCCGTCGGTCCCGAGCCTTCCCACCAGCACCAGCGGCCCGTATGTGACCGCCTGGAGTGACGGATCGTCGGGCATCGCGCAGGTGCCGAGACGCATCGGGAGCGCGACCTCGAGACGGTCGCCCTCGCGCCAGGTGCGGTCGAGCACGAAGTAGCCACCCGGCGCGGCGAAGCCATCGAGCCGACGACCGTTCAGCGTCGCGCTCCCACCCCCCGCCCAGGCGGGCACCCGCACCCGCAGGGCGAAGCGCGCGGGGCGCACCACATGTACCACCAACGCCGTGCCTTCCTCCTCCGGGAAGCGCGTCTCCTGCACGAGCCGCACCCCCTGCTCCGCCCAGTCCACCTCCGACGCCACGAACTGGTTCACCCACACGCCCGCGTCGTCGTGGAAGTAGAGACTGTCGCCGAGCTTCGCGAACGACTCGCTGCCGGTGCCGGTGCAGCACCAGAAGTCGTGCAGGGGCGCGCCGAAGAGCTTCCAGTACCCTGCCGCCAGCGGCACGTAGTAGAGCTTCGAGCCGTCGGAGGGATGCTGGGTGCCGAGGATGCCGTTGAAGAGGACGCGCTCGTAGTAGTCGGCCGCCGCCGGCTCCGCGGTCCACTGGAAGAGGTGCCGCGTCAGCTTCAGCAAGTTGTGGCTGGTGCAGCACTCCTGTGTGTAGCCGCTCAGCTCGGTGGAGAGGACGCCGGGCTCTGCGTTCCAGCTCTCGCCGTTGCTCGTCCCGCCGGTGCAGTAGGCGCGCCGGGTGGTGACCTCGCGCCAGAAGTACTCCGCCACACTCCGGTAGCGCGGCTCCCCCGTCAGCTCGTAGCGCCGCGCGGCGCCGATGATCTTGGGGATCGTGGTGTTGACGTGCAGCCCCTTCAACTCGTCGCGCCCCGCCGCGAGGGGGCCGAACACCCGCTCGTGATCGAAGCGCCGCGCGACCTCGCGGTAGCCATCGTCCCCGGTGACGGCCGCGAGGTTGTAGAGCACCTCGTTCATGCCGCCGAACTCGCGCTCCAGGACGCGCGCCATCGCCGCATCGCCCAGCGGCTGGGTCCAGCGGTCCACCCAGCGCGCCATCCCCCGCACCACCTCCAGCGCCTGCGCGTTGCCGGCGAGGGTGTGCTGCTCGAGGAGGCCCGCCATGATCTTGTGGACGGTGTAGAAGGGCGCCCACACCCCGCGCCCCGCCCGCAGCCGGTCGAAGAACTCCTCTGGGAATGCGCTGAGGTACCCGCTCCCGCCCAGCGCCTGCT
>JBEKGT010000022.1:0-13958 GCA_050012655.1 Gemmatimonadales bacterium
CACGTGCTGCGCTGCGTGGCGTGCGAGGCCGTCGGGGCCGAGCACGGCCTGGTGGCCGGCGGCCATCTGCGGCGCCTGCTTGACGGTGAGCATTCCCCCGTCCACCAGCCGCTGGACGATGGCGTCGAGGAGTTCGGAGACCTGCCGCTGGAGGTCGGCGTCCTTCTGCGCGTCGCCGGTGCTCTCGCCGCGCAGCGCTTGCAGCATCGCGGGCGTGAGCATCCCCGAGTCCATCAGCGCCTTGAGGATGGCCTCGCGTAGGCCCTCCATCGTGCCGGCGCCCTCATCCTGCTCGCCGCCGAAGTCCCCCCAGTACGGGTGCTCGTGTGGCCCGCCCGCGAACCCCGACTGGAGGAGGAAGTCGGCGAGCTTGTCGAGCAGCTCCTGCAGGTTCACCGTGTCGGCGAGCTGCGCGATGTACTTCGCGTACGTCGTGATGTGCATGGGCTTTCCCTTAACCTCGCCGCGGGCGCAGATTCCAGCAATGTCCGCCCCCGCGGTGTCCCCCTTCCCGGCGCTCCGCCACCGGAACTTCCGCCTGTTCTTCTTCGGCCAGGGGACCTCGCTCGTCGGCACCTGGATGCAGAACGTGGCCCAGGGGTGGCTCGTCCTGCAGCTCACCAACTCGGCGTACTGGGTTGGACTCGTCGCCGCCCTCGGCAGCCTGCCCGTTCTCCTGGTGTCCCTCCCCGCCGGGGTCTTCGCCGACCGCAGCCAGAAGCGGCGGGTGGTGACGCTCACGCAGACCCTCTCGATGGTCCAGGCCTTCGCCATCGGGGTGCTGATCTGGACCCACCGCATCGAGCTGTGGCACGTGGCGACGGCGGCCGTCCTCCTGGGCCTGGTGAACGCGGTGGACATGCCGATGCGGCAGTCGTTCATCGTCGAGATGGTGGGCAAGGCGGACCTCGGGAACGCCATCGCCCTCAACTCGTCGGTCTTCAACGCGGCGCGCATCATCGGCCCCGCGGTGGGCGGCATCCTCATCGGCACCGTCGGCATCGCGGCCTGCTACTTTCTCAACGGCCTCTCATACGTCGCCGTGGTGGCGGCGCTCGTCGCGATGCGACTCCCGCCCTGGCGCCGCCCCGAACTGGAGGGGGACGCCCTGGCGCGATTCCGCGAGGGGATTCGCTACATCCTCGGCGACCGGCGGGTCCGGGCCCTCGTCGCGAACACCGCGATGCTGTCCATCTTCGGATTCCCGTACATGGTGCTGATGCCGGTGTTCGCGCGGCACGCTCTGCACGTCGGGGCCCGGGGGCTCGGCGTGCTGATGGCCTCCGCGGGCGTCGGGGCCGTGGTCGCGGCGCTGGGCGTCGCGGTGTTCGGTCCGCGGGTGCGGAAAGGGCAGGTGGTGCGTTGGGGCGGGGCGGTGTTCGGGCTGGCGGTGGCGGCGTTCGCCTTCGTGCGGTGGTTCCCGCTCGGAATGGCCGTCTTGATGGTGAGCGGCGGGGCGATGATCGCGAACAACGCGGTGACCAATACGCTTCTGCAGACCCTTGCCCCCGACCACCTGCGGGGGCGGGTGATGGGGGCGTACACCTTCGTCTTCACGGGTATGGCGCCGCTCGGGGCGTACCAGGCGGGGCTCGTGGCCGAGCACTTCGGCATCCGGGCCGAGGTCGCGATCGGCGGGGTCGTCTGCCTCCTCGGCTCACTCCTCCTCTGGCGCCTCGTGCCCGAGGTGCCGCGCCTCCGCTAGCTCCACCCCCGCTGGCTGGCCGCACAGACGATCGTCGCGGCCGCGCCGTCGAAGCCCAGCAGCGCCGTGTTCACCACCAGGTGGTAGTTGGCGGGGTCGTCCCGGCGCCTGCCGTAGAAGCGGTGCGCGTAGCGGTCGCGGTCGGCGTCGGTGGTGTCGGCCACGTGCGCCGCGTCCTGCGCTGAGATGCCGAGGCGCTGCATCACGGCGGCGATCCGCACGTCGTGCGGGGCGGTGACGTAGACGTGGAGCGCCTCGCTGTGCGGGGTCCGCGCGAGGATGGACTGCCCCCCGCGCCCGACAATCACCACGCGGCCGTGCGCTGCGGCCTCGCGCACCACGTGCTCCGTCACCGCCACCAGCCTCGCCTCGTCCGGAGGCTCCCCCGGCGTCTCGACGGGCACGAACACCTCCGGCGAGGAGACCGCGAGGGCCCTCGCCAAGCGCGCCATCAGCGACGGCACGCGCTCCTCGTTCGCGGCGACGGTCTCGGCGGGGAGGCCGGCCTGCGCCGCCACCGCGCTCACGAACTCGTTGTCGATCACCGTCCAGCCGAGGAGCACCGCCACCCGGCGGGCCACCTCCGACCCGCCGGCGCCGTAGTGCCGGGTCACCGTGATGACGGCCATCGCGTCCCTCCGCGCTGCCGGACACTGAGGCCGGTGGCGGAGCGAGTGCCGCCGGCTAGAAGGTCTTGGAGCGGGGCGGGCCCGGCCGCTCGGGCCGGATGCGGGCGTAGGAGAACTCGTCCACCCGGCTGATGCGCCGGGCCGCCGCGAGTCCTTCGAGTATCAGCTCGCAGGCCGCGACCGTGACGGCCGGGTCCCGCCGCGGGGCGAGCCCGAGCGTCTCCGCCAGGTCCAGCAGTCCCGGCACGACGCTCAGTCCCGTGAGGAGGGTATCGGACCGTTCGTCGAGCGCGACCTTGAGCGCGCCCCCCTCGTCGAACCAGCGGACGATGTCGTCCACGTCCGCCCCGCCCGCCCGCTCCTCGAACGTGTCGCCCGCCGCCCGCCGAATCAAGTCTCGGGCGATGCTGTCGGCGCCCACCAGCTCCCCCTCATACTCCAGCTCCAGCTTCCCGGTGATCGCGGGGAGGGCCGCATAGAGGTCGGAGATCCGCGGCACCACCGCCTTCTCCCGGGTGTGCACCGCCCGGCGCTCGGCGTTCGAGACGGCGTTCTCCAGGACGCTGATCGGCAGGCGCTGGCTCACCCCCGACCGGCGGTCCACCCGCTTGTCCTCCCGGGCGGCGAAAGCGATCCGCTCCACCGTCTCCAGCACGAAGTCGGGGAGCGCCAGCGGCCGGCCGCCGCGCTCCACCCACGCCTCCTGCTGGGTGATCGCCATCCCGAGGTCGATGGTCTGCGGGTAGTGGGTCGCGATCTCGGAGCCGATCCGGTCCTTGAGGGGGGTGATGATCTTGCCGCGCGCGGTGTAGTCCTCGGGGTTCGCCGTGAAGACCAGCGCCACGTCGAGCCGCAGCCGGATGGGGAACCCTTTGATCTGGACGTCCCCTTCCTGCATGATGTTGAAGAGCCCGACCTGGATCTTCCCCGCCAGGTCCGGCAGTTCGTTGATGGCGAAGATCCCGCGGTTCGCCCGCGGCAGCAGCCCGTAGTGGATCGTCAGCTCATCGGAGAGGACGTGCCCCCCGCGCGCCGCCTTGATCGGGTCCACGTCGCCGATGATGTCGGCGATCGTGACGTCGGGGGTCGCCAGCTTCTCGATGTAACGCTGGCTCCGCGGCACCCACGCCACCGGCGCCTCCTCGCCCCGTTCCTCCACCAGCTGGCGCCCGAACTTCGAGATCGGCGCGAACGGGTCGTCGTTCACCTCGCTCCCCGCGAGGATCGGCATCATCTCGTCGAGCAACGCCACCAGCCCGCGCACGATGCGCGTCTTCGCCTGCCCGCGCAGGCCCAGGAGGATGAAGTTGTGGCGCGAGAGGACGGCGTTGACGATTTGCGGCACCACCGTGTCCTCGTAGCCGACGATGCCCGGGAAGATCGCGCCCCCCTCCTCGAGCCGGCGCAGGAGGTTCTCGCGCATCTCGTCCTTGACGGAGCGCCGGCGCCGCGCCTCCTCCCCCCAGGGGGAACGGCGCAGCGCGCCCAGCGTCGTGGGACGCGGCTCAGACATGCGCACGCCTCACCGCGCGGCGCCGCGCGGCGCGAGTGGGGTTACCGTGCATGAGGCCCCGTGGATGGAGGAGAGAACAGTATACACCGCGGTGGCGCCGACGGGTCCTCGGGCGTATTTGGGGCTTGGCGCGACAGTGGCATCGCGCGCCTCGCACGCACCCGCGACGCGCTCTGGACGCGATGCGGAAGTCATTGTTTGACAACATGATGCGATGTGGCTGTGACGCAGGCCACAGCAGCGAGTTCCTGCCCCGTGGCGTGTGCGGCGTAATGCGCCTAACCCTTGACACGAACACAACTTTGGATAGCTTTTCCGTCCGGTTGAGGCCGGCGGCAGCGGCGCACGGACCTCGTGAAGTGTTCCGCTGAGAAGGTTCAATGTCCAAGGAGACATGATGAAGCGCTTGGTTTTTGCGGTTGCGGTCCTGGGTCTGATGGCGTGCGCGAAGAAGGAAGAGGCCAAGCCGGCCGCTGACACGACTGCCACGCCCGCCGCGGCGCCGACGACGACGACGACGACGACCACGACGACGACGACGGACACCTCGAAGGCCGCCGCTCCGGCTCCGGCCCGTGACACGACGAAGTTGGGCGGCGCGAAGAAGAAGTAAGCGCTGCCTTGACCGTCAGCGAAGACCCGGGTGAGCGCCCGGGTCTTCGTCTTTCAGGGCCTCCGGAAGGCGCGGCCCGTGCGCTCGACGGCCTCCGCGGGAGCGACCACCGGCCGCCAGCCCAGCTCGCGCTCCGCCCGGGCCGATGAATACGGGTTGGCGTTCGCGAGGAACTGCACGGCCCCCTTCAGCATCGTCATCGGCGTCGCCGGCCGCACCAGGCGCAGCGCCCCGTCCACGAGCCGCGCGGCGAGCCAGGCCGCGCCCGCGCTCACGCGCACCACGCGCAGGCGCACGCCCAGCCCCGCCGCGAAGTGCTCGAGGAAGCCGCGCTGCGTCACCCCGCCGTCGTTGGCGACGTTGAACGGCCCTGCGACCACGGGCCGGTCGAGCGCCGCGAGCACCGCCGCCGCCACGTTGCCCGCGTAGACGACGCTCAGCGCGTTGGTGCCCGCGCCTACCACCGGCGCGATCCCCCTCCCAGTGCGCAGCGCCGCGGCCACCCGCGGCGAAAAGTGCCGGTCCCCCTCGCCGTAGATCACGCACGGGCGGATCGCGACGGCGCGGAGGCCCGTCTCCTCGGCGATGCGCCACAGCGCGAGCTCCGCCTCCCGCTTCGAGCGGGCGTAGTGGTCGCCCGGGAAGAACGGCCGGTCCAGGCCGAACTCCTCCGTGACCGAGCCCGGCCCGCCGTCGTACGTCTCGCACCGCCCGTAGACCGCCACCGATGAGAGGTGCACCAGCCGCCGGCCGTGGCGGGCGGCGGCCGCGGCCACGCGCTCCGTGGCGGCGACGTTGAGGGCGTGGTACGCCGGCCAGTCGTCCCGCGCCAGCACCACCGCCGCAGTGTGGACGACGGTGTCGGCATCGGCGACCGCGCGCTCGATCACGGCCCCGTCCGTGACGTCGCCGCGCAGGGATTCTGCGCCGAGCGCGGCGAGGGATCGCGCGGCGGCGTCGCTGCGTGCCAGCGCGAGCACGTCGTCTCCCCGCGCGCGCAGCTGGGCGATGACGTGTCGTCCCACCAGGCCGGTGCCCCCGGTGACGAAGACCCTCACGCGGCGGGCCAGGGCAGGAGATGCACCGCGGCCGGCGCGCCGCCGGGGAGCGCCAGGGTGGCGCCCTCCTGGACCTCGCGGCGCAGGACCGCGAGCCCGAGGTACTGCGCCGCGTCCGGCGACCACGCCGCGCTGGTCAGCCGCCCGAGCACCCGCTCCGCGTCGTGGAACTCGAATGGCGGCGCGGGCGGGGGCGCGCCGCCGAGGGCGAGACCCACCAGCCGGCGATTGGGGTGTCCGCGGAAGTGCACGCGAGCCACCGTCTCCTGGCCGACGTAACACCCCTTGGTGTACGACACCGCGCCCAGCTCGTCGAACCCCACCTCCTGCGGGATGGCGCGCTCGTCGATCTCGGCGCCGAGGCGCGGGAACCCGGCGAGGATGCGCCGCTCCTCGAGGAGAGCCGGCCCCGCCGGCGCGGCGCCGTGCGCGCGGAGCACCGCGAGCGCCTCGTCCCCTTCGCCGCCCGCGACGAGGTCGAAGCCGTCGAGCCCGCGCGCCAGGACGCGCGACGCGAGCACGTCGCGGCCGGCCACGGTCACGAGCGCCGCGCGGCCGGGCGTGGAGGGAGGCGCCGCGCCCGATGCGGCGGCGAGGACCTCGCCCGCCTTCGGTCCGTACACCCCGACGGAGGCTGTCGACGCCGTGACGTCTTCCGCGCGGCAGAGGCGCGGCGGCAAGGCGCGCGCAAACGTCTGCCGCACCGCCTCCGCCGCTTCGAGCGGGAGCTCGATGCGGACGGCGTCGTCCAGGCGGACCATCCAGAGGGGCGCGACGATTGTGCCCTTCGGCGTGAGCAGCGCGCCGAAGAGGTGCGCGCCGTCACCCGGCCCTTCCACGTCGCACGTCACCAGCCCCTGCAGGCATGTGATGCGCCCCTCGCCCGTGAGCCGGAAGCGCGCCAGCGCCGGCCGGGCGAGCGCGACCGCCCCGGAGCGCAGGGCGCGGTGCTCCTCGCGCGGCACGGCGCCGCGCGGGACGAGCGGCACGGCGGCGTCGAAGGTGTCGCTCACGCGGAGACCTCGCGGAAGATCGGCTCCAACTCGTCGGGGTGGTGGCCCTCGAAGGACGACCAGACGAGGTCGGCCCCGGCGAGCACAGCGGCGGGGTGCGCGGTCGTGAGCACCAGGCACCCCGCGCCCAGCGCGCGTGCCGCCCCGAGGCCCGGGAGCGAGTCCTCGGCCACCGCGGCGCGCCACGGCCCCGGCGTCGCGGCGGCGAGGCGCGCGAGGGCGAGCCGCAGCCCCGCCGGGTCGGGCTTCGACGTCGGGACGTCATCGCGCGTCACGATGACCGACACCGCGTCCGCGATCCCGGCGCGCTCCAGCCCGAGCGCGATCTCCTGCCGCGTCGCGCCGCTGACCACCGCGACCTGCCGCCGGTTCACGGCCTCTCGCACGAACGCCCCGACCCCGGGCACGACGGGGAGCGAGCGCCGGGCGAGGGCTCGGTAGTAGGCCCCCTTCCGCGCGACCAGGTGCGCCACGTCCCTCGGCGGGATGGGCCGGCCGTCGGCGTAGAGAGCCTTCCGGAAGCAGGCGCGGTCGTCGAGCCCGAGGTACTCCGCCCAGTAGGCGTCGGGGGAGACCGCGATGCCCTCCTCCCCCAAGACAGCGAGGAACGCCTCGCAGTGGAGGGGCTCATCGTCCACGATCACGCCGTTGTAGTCGAGGAGGAGCGCGTCGGTCACTGGCGGTAGGCGAGGTCGAGGAGCTCGACGGGGTGGCGCACCTCCACGTCCATCCCCGCGAGCAGTGCGCCGGCGCCGATCTGCATGAGGCAACCGGGATTCCCCGTCGCGACCACCTCGGCGCCCGACTCGGCGATGGCGCGGAGCTTCGGGGCCAGGACCTCCCGCGAGAGGTCGGGTTCGACGAGCGAGTAGAGCCCCGCGCTCCCGCAACAGCGGTCGGCGCCCTCGAGCGGCACCAGGTCGAGCCCTGGGATGGCGGCGAGGAGCTGGAGCGGCTGCGCGGTGACGCGCTGCGCGTGGTGCAGGTGGCAGGGGGCGTCGTAGGCGACGCGGCGGGGGAGCGGTCCGGGCGGCACCGGCCCGCGCTCCGCGAGCACCTCGCTCACGTCCCGCACCCGCGCGGCGAAGGCGTGCGCCCGCTCGGCGAGGGGGTCGTCCGCGAGCCACTCGCCATAGGCCTTGAGTGCCGCGCCGCAGCCGGCACTGTTGGTGACGATGGGCGTGCCGGGCGCCGCGGCGTCGAAGGCGAGGACGTTCTCGCGGGCCAGCGCGCGGGCGAGGTCCGGCCGGCCACCGTGCGCGGCGAGCGCGCCGCAGCAGACCTGGCGCCGAACCTCCACCGTCGCAACGCCGTTCACCGCCAGGGCCCGGATGGTCGCGTCGTGCACGTGGCCGAAGAGCCCGTCCATCACGCAGCCGCGGAACAGCGCGGCGCTCGCGTCCGGCACGCGAGGCGCCCGCGCGCTCGTGCGGCGGCGCGTCCGCGCGGGAGGCGTCGTGGCCGCGAGCATCGCCAGCATCTGCACCAGCACCGGCGCGGTGGCGCCGGCGCCGCGCGCGAGGGCCGCGGGAAGGCTCGTGGCGCGAGCGACGCGGGACGCCCACCAGGCGAGGCGCTGGCGAGCCGGCCGCGCCAGGACCCACAGTCCCACAGCGACCGCGGGCGGGTCGGGCCGCACCGCGGCGATCCGTGCGCGCGCCTCCTCGATGGCGGGCCCGTACGAGACGCCGGAGGGGCAGGCGCTCTCACAGGCGCGGCAGCCGAGGCAGCGGTCGAGGTGCCAGGTGAGGGCGTCGTCGTCGGGGGGCGCCTCGCCACGCTCGAGTGCGCGCATCAGCACGATGCGGCCGCGGGGCGAGTCGCTCTCGTCGAGGGTGGCCTCGTACGTCGGGCACGCCGGGAGGCAGAAGCCGCAATGCACGCACGGGTCGAGCCCGGCGAAGCCGGCGGTCATCGGACGAACGGCACGGCGAAGACGCCGTTGGGGTCGAAGGCCCTTCGCACCTCCTCGGCGAGCCGGCGCGCTCCCGGTGCGAGCGCCCCGGTGACGCCCGCCTCCTCCCGCAGCGCCGCTCCCGCGCGCTCGAGGGTGACGGGCCAGCCGCGGCGTGCCGCGGCCGCGCGCAGCGCCGCGACTGCTCCCACTGTCGCCCCCGCGAAGCCCGCCCGGACGGTGCCCCGCGGGACCGTGGCGCTCACGCCGAGCGGGCTGCCGAGGTGCTCCCCGGCGAGAGCGACGGCATCGGTCCAGGCCGCGGGATCGGCGCCGATCCGAACGACCACCGCCCACGCGCCGACGGCTTCGCGCCAGCGGCCCCAGAGGGAACGATCGGGGGCCGCGGTCACCGGGCGGAGCGTCGCCCTGGCGGCGCGCGTGACGACAGCGAGTTCCTCCTCTACCGCCGCGGCTCCGCCGAGGTCGCGGGCCACGAGCGCCCAGCCGTCGCTCGCGAAGAGCGCGTCGGCCAGCGGGGGGCTCACGGCCTCGAGGGCGGCCGGCGCGGCACCGGCCCCCAGGGCGAGCGCCGCCGCCGCGGCCACCTCGCGCAGGGAGCCGGCCCACGCCTCGGTCCGGTCGGATGCCGGGAGGGCGTGCAGCCGGAGGTGGGCTTCGACGATGACACCGTAGGCGCCGTGGCCGCCGAGCACCGCCTTGGCCACGTCGAACCCGGCGACGTTCTTCACGACGCGACCGCCCATGCGCACCGGCGTGCCGTTGCCCATCACGGCCGCGAGCCCCAGCACCTGGTCCCTCGGCGTGCCGTAGCGCGCAGCGAGCGGGCCGCCGCCCCCCGATGCCAGGACGCCGCCGATGCTGCGGGAGAGACTTCCCGGCGGGTCGAGCGCGAGCCAGACGCCCGCCGCCGCGAGGCGCTCGGAGAGGGCGTCGAGGCGGCAGCCTGCGCCAGCGGTGACCACGAGGTCCGCCGGTTCGAGTCCGGCGATGTGGCTGACGGGCGAGAGGTCGAGCGGCTCGGCGGCCCGCGCCCCGTCGGGCCACCCCGTCCCGGCGCCTCGGGGCGCGACGCGCGAGCCCGCGGCGAGGGCGCGGCCCACCGCCGCGCCGACGGCCCCGGCCGCGGCGGGCAGGGACGCGGGGCCGGCGGCGGTCGTGCCCGCCGTCACGGCTTCGCCTCCCCGGCCGGCGGCGGCCCGAGGCGACGATCAAGCTCCGCGTGCACGGCGCCGATGAAGGCGCGCGCCTCCTCCAGCAGCGGACGCGCGTCCTCCACCCGCCAGCCGGAGAATCCGCGGGCGTCGGCGGTCATCTCCCCCAGCGTCACGAAGCCGCTCGGTAGTTCGTCGCGTACCATCTGGCCGTATTCCTGGATGGTGCGGGTCCGGTGCCACGGCTCGTCGGCGAGCCAGACCTTGGCGAGGCCCGCGGCCATCACTCCGGGATACGCCTCCTGGAGGGCGCGTCCCCCGTCGCCCTCCGTGGCGCGCCGGTCAGCGAGCCCCATCCGGCGGTCGGCGTCGGCGAGCTGCCCGCGGATCTGGGTCACCCAGCGGGTCGGGATCGCGTCGCTCACGCGGGGCTCCACGGCGCCCAGGGGCGGTCCGCGCCGCCGGGGATCACCTTGCAGGGATTGGCCAGGCCCGAAGGGTCGAAGGCGCACCGCACGGACTCCATCAACGCGAGGTCGTCGGGGCCGAAGACGAGGCCCATGTACTTCCGTTTGTCGAGCCCCACGCCGTGCTCGCCGGTGATCGTGCCGCCGGCGGCGACGCACGCCTCCATGATCTCCTGGCTCGCCAGGGCGACGCGCGCCAGCTCGCCGGCGTCCGAGGCGTCGAAGCTGAGGTTGGGGTGCAGGTTCCCGTCGCCGGCGTGGAAGACGTTGGTCACGCGGAGGGCGTGGCGCCGGCCGATCTCCGCCACCCGTTCGAGCACGTCGGGGAGCGCGGTACGCGGGACGGTCGCGTCCTGCACCAGGAGGTCCGCGCTGATACGGCCCATCGCGCCGAACGCCTTCTTCCGTCCCTGCCAGAGGCGCTCGCGCTCCGCCGCGGTGCGCGCCGCGCGGACGTCGCGGGCCCCCGCCTCCCGGCAGATGGCTTCCGCGCGGGCGATGTCTGCCGCCACGGCGCCCTCGCGCCCGTCGCACTCGACGAGGAGGACCGCCTCGGCGTCGGTCGGGTAGCCCGCGGCGTACACCGACGACTCGACGATGCCGATGGCGCTCTGGTCCATCATCTCCAGCGCGGCCGGGACGATCCCCTCGGCGATGATGCGCGAGACGGCCTCGCCGGCCGCGCGCAGCGCGGTGAAGTCGGCGAGGATCGTGCGGACCGCGGGAGGGACCGGCACCAGGCGGACGGTGATCTCGGTGGCCACGCCGAACGTGCCTTCGCTCCCGACGAACAGCCCGACGAGGTCGGGCCCCCACGGCTCCCCCGACGCGCCGCCGAGGCGGACTCGCTCGCCGTCGGCGCGGACCACCTCGAGGGCGAGGACGTGGTTGGACGTGACGCCGTACTTGAGGCAGTGCGGCCCGCCGGCGTTCTCGGCGACGTTCCCGCCAATCGTGCAGGCGGTCTGGCTGGAGGGGTCCGGCGCGTAGTGCAGTCCGGCGCGGGCGGCCTCGCGGGCGAGGGTCGCGTTCACGACGCCGGGCTCGACCACGGCCCGCCGGTTCGCCGCGTCCACCGCGAGGATCCTACCCATCCGGGTGAGGGCGACGAGCACTGCGGGCGCCTCCGCGAGCGCGCCGCCGGACAGTCCCGTGCCTGCGCCCCGCGCCACGAACGGCGTCCCCGTGGCGTGCAGGTGCCGCAGCACGGCGCTCACCTCCGCCGCGGAGCCGGGGAACACCACGCACGCCGGTATGGCGCGATGGGTGGGGAGCCCGTCGGCGGCGAAGGTGAGGAGCTCGGCGGGGCGGGTCCGGACGAACCGGTCTCCCACGATCCCTGCCAGCTCCCCGGGCAGCGTGATGGTGGAGCGGGTCACGCCGCAATGTAGCCCGAGCGCGCCCCGCGGCGGTACCCGGGGGGCGGCCCCTGTCCGCACCACTCGCAGACCGCTATTCTGCAGCAGCTTCCGCTGCCGCCGGCGCGGTTGGCTCTGCGCAGTCCCCCGGTGAGGCGCTTGCACCGGCGGCCGCCGCAACAACGGGCCCCCTTCGCGCGTAAGTCTCTGCGGAAGCGTGTGATGTCCTCAAATTCGTCCCCGGAAGCACACCAGTGATGCGCCTGAATCCCCGCACCATCCTGCGCCCCGCCGTCACCGCCGCCGTCGCCGCCCTGGCCGCGTGCGGCAAGGCCCCCCGTCCCGAGCGCCCCCGCGTGCCGGTCACGGTGGCCGCCGTGCGGCAGCGCGCGGTGCCCTACGAGATCAGCGCCATCGGTTCGGTCACGCCGATTCGGACCGTCGCCGTACGCTCGCAGGTGGGCGGCATCCTCGGGCGTGTGGGCTTCCAGGAAGGGGACGAGGTCGCCGAAGGGCAGGTGCTGTTCGAGATCGACCGCCGGCCTTACCAGGCGGCCCTCAACCAGGCGCTCGGCACGCTGGCCAAGGACCAGGCGCAGCTGGTGAACGCGCGGCTGCAGGTGACGCGCTATCAGGAACTGGCGCGCACCCAGATGGCGACGCAGGAGCAGTTCGACCAGATCACGGCGAACGCCCAAGCGCTCGCCGCCACGGTGGGAGCCGACTCCGCGGCCGTCGAGACGGCGCGGCTCAACCTCGAGTACTGTACCATCCGGGCGCAGATCGCCGGCCGGACCGGCAACCTCCTGCTGCGCGAGGGGAACCTCGTGCGCGCGAGCGACGTCAGCCCGCTGGTGATCATCAACGAGATCCGCCCCATCGCGGTGAGCTTCGCCGTCCCGCAGCAATACCTCGACGACATCCGGCGGTTCAGCGCCGGCCGGCGGCTCGACGTCGCGATCCGGCCCTCGGAAGACTCGACGCAGTCGATGGCGGGGACGCTCACTTTCATCAACAACCAGGTGGACACGACGACCGGGACGATCCAGCTCAAGGCCACCTTCGCGAACGCCGACCGGCGCCTCTGGCCGGGGGAGTTCGTCACGGTGCGGCTGGTCCTCAGCGTGCAGCCGCACGTGCTCACCATCCCGTCGCAGGCGGTCATGACGGGGCAGGCGGGTAGCTTCGTCTACGTGGTGAACGCCGACCGCAGCGCCTCGACCCAGTCGATCCAGGTCGGCCGCGCGGTGGACGACGACATCGTGGTGGAGTCCGGGCTGCAGGCGGGTCAGCAGGTGGTGACGGACGGGCAGCTCCGCCTGGTTCCGGGCGCCCGCGTGGACATCAAGGGTGAGCCGGGCGCGGCCGTGGCATCGGGTGGCCGCCAGGGCGGTGCTCCCGGGGGCGACTCCCTCGCCACGCGGGGCGCGTCCCCGCGGGCGAGGGGCGACTCGGCGGCGGCTGCGAGCGATAGCCGCAGCACGCGCCGCGCCGGGAGCCGTCCGTGAGCTTCTCGGCGCTGTTCATCAAGCGCCCCATCATGACGACGCTCGTGATGGCGGCGATCCTGATCTTCGGCATCATGGGCTACCGGCTCCTGCCGGTGAGCGACCTGCCCAACGTGGACTTCCCCACGATCAGCGTCAACGCCAGCCTGTCGGGCGCCAGCCCGGAGACGATGGCCGCCGTCGTGGCCACGCCCCTCGAGAAGGCGTTCTCGACCATCCCCGGACTGGACCAGATGACGTCGTCCAGCAGCCAGGGGTCGACTAACGTCACGCTGCAGTTCTCGCTCGACCGGAACATCGACGCCGCCGCCCAGGACGTCCAGGTGCAGCTCTCGCGGGCGCAGCGCTCGTTCCCGCAGGAAATGCAGCCGCCGTCGTTCAACAAGCAGAACCCGGCCGACTCGCCAATCCTGATGCTGGCGCTGAGCTCGCGCACCCTGCCGCTCACCACCCTCGACGAGTACGCCGAGACGTTCCTCTCGCAGCGGATCTCGATGGTGTCGGGGGTCGCCGCGGTCAACGTGTACGGCGCGATGAAGTACGCGGTGCGGGTGCGGATCGACCCGCAGGCGATGGCCTCGCGGGGCGTGGGGCTGGACGACGTGTCCAACGCCATCAACGCGGGCAACGTGAACGTGCCCAACGGCATCCTCTACGGGCGCTTCAAGGCGCTCACCCTGGACGCCAACGGGCAGATGAGCAGCGCCAAGGAGTACCGGCGGCTCATCGTCGCCTACCGCAACAACTCCCCGGTGCGGCTCGAGGACGTCGCGATCGTCGTCGACAGCGTCCAGAACGACAAGTCGGCGAGCTGGCTCAGGGACAACCGCGGGATCATCCTGGCGGTCCAGCGCCAGCCCGGCACCAATACGGTGGCGGTCTCCGACGCCGTGCAGCGGCTGGTGGGGCAACTGAAGTCCCAGCTCCCGGCGTCGGTGGAGCTCCGCACCCTGTGGGACCGCTCGCAGTCCATCCGCGACTCGGTGGCGGACGTGAAGGCGACGCTCCTCCTGACGCTGTGCCTG
>JBEKGT010000023.1:0-13868 GCA_050012655.1 Gemmatimonadales bacterium
GGTGCACGATGCTCGGCTGGACCGGCAGGATACTCAGGGTCAACCTGACGACGAAGGCGCACCGAAGCGAGCCGTCCAGTGAGGCCTTCGCGAAGACGTGGGTGGGCGGACGCGGCTTCGCCGTCAAGATCCTCTTCGATGAACTGAAGCCCGGGATCGATCCGCTCGGCCCGGAGAACAAGCTGATCGTCGCGCTGGGGCCGATCAGCGGCATCCCGGCCCCCAACACCGGGAAGGCGGTCGTCGCCGCGAAGTCGCCGCTGACGGGGTTCTACGGCGACGGGAACCTCGGTACCCGCGTCACCGAGCAGCTGCGCAAGGCCGGCTACGACGCGCTCATCGTCGAGGGCAAGGCCGAGCGCCCGACGCTCCTCTACATCGAAGACGACACCGTGGAGTTCCTCCCCGCCGACGCGGTGTGGGGACAGGGGACGTTCGCCACCAACGACTGGATCTACGCGACGTACGGCAAGGGCGTCGGGGTCCTGAACATCGGCCAGGGGGGCGAGAACGGCGTCCGCTACGCCACCATCCGCAGCATGGAGGGGCGCTCCGGCGGCCGGCCGGGGATGGGCGCCGTGATGGGCTCCAAGCTCCTCAAGGCCATCGTCGTCAAGGGCACGAAGCCGATCCCGCAGGCGCATCCCGAGGCGATGCGGGCGGCGGGGACGGCGGACCTCAAGATGGTCCACCAGATCGACAAGGACACGGGCTGGTCCCGCCAGAGCACGGACGGCGTGCTCGCCTGGTGCAACGAGGTGGCGGGCCTCCCCGTCCAGAACTTCCGCAAGACCAGTCACACCGAAGCGTGGAAGATCGACGGGCAGCGGCTCGACGAGGCGCGGGTCGCCACATACGGCTGCCCCTCCTGCACGATGCGCTGCGGGATCACGGTGCACGACAAGGAAGGCCACGAGTCCGAACTGGACTACGAGAACATCGGCCTGCTGGGGGCGAACCTCAACATCTTCGAGCTCGACCAGGTCGGCTCGCTGAACTATCTGTGTGACGACTACGGCATCGACACGATGTCGGCCGGCTGCACCCTCAGCTTCTACGCCGACGCCATCGCGCACGGCGCCACCACGGGCGACTTCGCCTTCGGCGACGCCGAGCGGGCCAAGGAGCTGCTGGGGCTCGCGGCGCGCCGCGAGGGGACGGTGGGCAACCTCCTCGCCGACGGGACGCTCCGCATGGCGCGCGCGTTCGGGCACGGCGCCGAGGCGTACGCGATGCAGGTGAAGGGCCTCGAGGTCGCCGCCTACAACTGCAAGTTCATCCCCGGGATGGCGCTCGCCTTCGGCGTCGCCGCCATCGGGGCGCACCACCGCGAGGCGTGGATCATCACCTTCGAGCTGAAGAACACGACCCGGGACTCGTACGGCCCCGAGAAGGCGGCCAAGGTCATCGAGCTGCAGCGCATCCGCGGCGGGATGTTCGAGTCCATCGTCGCGTGCCGCTTCCCCTGGATCGAGCTGGGCTGGTCGCTGGACAACTACCCGAAGTACTTCAACCTCGTCACCGGCCTCGACTGGACGCTGGACGACATGTGGGCGCTGGCGGACCGGGTCTATGCGCTGATCAAGCTCCACTATCTCCGCGAGTTCCCGAACGCGACGCGGAAGGACGACTATCCCCCGGCCGTCTGGTTCGACGCGGAGAACGCCGACACCGAAGGCCCCATCGCGCACATGCATCTGGAAGAGGACAAGTACGACCAGCTTCTGCAGCACTACTACGACCAGCGCGGCTACGACCGCCGGGGCATCCCGACGCGGGCCCTCCTCGCGAAGCTCGGCCTCTCCCGCGAGGCGGACGAGGCGGCGCGGTACGCCACGCTGACATGAAGGTGACGGTCAAGGTCATCGGCCCGCTCGCGTACGCCGCGGGCTTCAGCGAGAAGGACCTCACCTTCCCCGGACCGGCGACCGCCGGCGAGCTGCTCTCCCGCGTGAACGTCGCGAACCGGCCCATCATCGTCACCCGCAACGGGAGGGCGGTGAGCCCGCACGACGCCCTCGACGAGGGGGACCGCATCGTCATCTCGCCCATCTACTCCGGCGGGTAGGCGCTGCAAACGGTCCTTCGCCCTCTCCACACCGCTCCGCGCGGAACGACGGGAAGCAGCCGCATGACGCGACTTCACGGCTCGGCGCTCTCGATCCTCCTGGCGCTCGCGCTGCCCGCCGCCTGCCTCGCACAGCAGGGCGCCGGCGCCTCGTCGCGGGCGTACCGCGGCCACGCCGGCGAGCACGACCTCGCGACCTTCGTGAGCGTGTATCGCCGCGCGATCGGCTCGCGCCTCGACGACTGCCAGACGTGCCACCGGGGGGGCGCCTTCACCGAGGCCGCGAGCGGCCGCACGGTCACCAAGAACCCGTGCGACTACTGCCATCTGACCCGGCACCCGGTGGCGGGCTACGCCGAGCCGCTTCCCGCGAGCTTCCGCGCTACCCTCAACGCCTACGGCCTCGCCTACCTCGAGCGGGGGCGCAGCGAGAGCGCGCTGCGCGCGATCGCCCGCCTCGACAGCGACGGCGACGGCGCGCCGAACGGCGTGGAGATCGCGGCCCTCCGGTATCCGGGCGACGCGGCGAGCAGGCCCGGCCAGCCGTCCGCGCCGACGCGGATCTTCACGATGGCCCAGATCCGCGCGCTGCCGTCGCACACCGAGTTCGTGCTGGTCAACGCGACCCGTCAGCCGGTGGACTACTACGCCAGCTACCGGGGCGTCACGATCCGCGACCTCCTGCTCGCGGCGGGGGTGGACCCCGGCGCCGCCGGGTTCCAGGGCGTGACGGTCGTTGCGCCGGACGGCTACCTCCACGACGTGACCGCACGGGAGATCAACTCCCCGTTCTCGCGGGGCACCTTCTACGGCGGGCTGGACGCCGCGACGCTCGGCGCCGCCTGCGGCTTCGTCCAGTATCCGCCGGTGCTGCCCTCCGGCGTCACCGACCGCGCGCCGATCCCCGGCGAGCCGTGGCTGCTGCTGGCGTACGAGCGCGAGGGGCAGCCGCTCGACGTGGCCACGCTCGATGTCACGTCGGGCCGGATCGGCGGCGAGGGCCCCTTCCGCCTGGTGGTCCCGCAGTCCCCGCCGGGCGCGCCCGACCGCGGCTCGGCCGCCCCTGCGGTGACCTGCCCCGACGGCCACCCCTTCGACGCGGGCGCCGACCACAACGGCGGCGCGATGGTGCGCGGCGTGATCGCCGTCCGGGTCAATCCGGTCCCGGCGGGCCACGAGGACTTCGACGCCCGCAACGGCGGCTGGGCCTTCGTCGAGAACGCCAGCGTGGTCGTCTACGGCTTCGGGGTCCGCCCGCGGTGAGCGCGCGCCGATGACCTCCCCGGTGGTCCCGCTGGCGACGGCGGGGGAGGTAGCCGACGCGCGGCGTCTCCTGGCCGCGCGGGGCCTGACGTTCGAGGAGGGATACGGCGACCTCGTCGGGATCTACGAGGAGGGCTGTCTCGTCGCGACGGCCGCGCGCGCCGGCGGCGTGCTCAAGATGTTCGCGATCGATCCCGCCCAGCAGGGAGGCGCGGCCCTCGGCGCGCTGGCCACCGAGTTGATCCGCCTCGGCAGAGCGGCGGGGGAGGAGGCGTTCTTCGTCTTCACGCGCCCCGAGCACGCCCCCAGCTTCGCGGCGGTCAACTTCCGCCTGCTGGCGACGCACCGGGAGGCGGCGCTGCTCGAGTACGGCGGCGGCCTCGCGGCGTACCTCGCGCGCCACGCCGCCCTGGTGCGGCCGGGGCGCAACGGCGCCTCGGTCATCAACGGCAACCCCTTCACCCTCGGCCACCAGCACCTCGTGGAGACCGCGAGCCGGCAGGTGGACACCTTCTACCTGTTCGTGGTGCGCGAGGACCGCTCCGTCTTCCCCTTCGTCGCGCGCTACCGGCTGGCGGCCGAGGCGACACGGCACCTCCCCAACGTCGTGCTCCTCGACACCTCCCGCTACGCGGTCAGCGCGGCGACGTTCCCGACGTACTTCCTCAAGCGCCTCGACGCGGTGGCCGTCGCGCAGATGCAGCTCGACGCGCGGCTCTTCGCCGCGCACCTGGCGCCGTTCTTCGGGATCGGGGCGCGGTACGTCGGCCGCGAGCCGTTCGACGCGACGACGGCGGCGTACAACGCGGTGATGCGGAGCGTCCTGCCGGAGTACGGCGTGGCGCTGGTGGAGATCGAACGGCGCGCGGACGGCGAGGATCCGATCAGCGCCACCATCGTGCGCGCCGCCCTGGCGCGCCGCGACTTCGACGCGCTCCGGCGGATGGTGCCGGAGACGACGCTGGACTACCTGCGTTCCAGCGAGGGGCTGGCCCTCGCGGAGCGGCTGGGCGGGGCGACCGGAGGCGGGGGACGATGATCATCAAGCGCAAGGCGAGCGCGGGGACGATGCAGTCGAGCGACTGCACCGTCGTCGTCGAGCCGGCCGACCGGCTCGAGATCCGTATCGAGTCCACCGTCAAGAAGCAGTACGAGTACGCGATCCGCGCGCGGACCGAGGAGGTGCTCGCGCGCCACGGGGTCACGGCCGGGATCGTGCAGGTGGCCGACCGCGGGGCGCTGGACTACGCGATCGACGCGCGCGTCGAGACGGCCCTGCGACGGGCCGCGGAGGACTGACCGATGGCACCGCTCCAGTACCGGGAGTGCCGCGATGGGCGGCGCTTCATGCTCCGGATCAAGCCGGGGGCCAAGCTGGTCGAACAGATCCGCCTCTTCGCTCGGGAGGTGGGGCTCCGGCACGGCGTCGTCGTGTCCGCGATCGGCTCGGTGCGCCAGCTCACGTTCACCGACATCCAGGCCGGCGCGCACCTGCCGATCACCGAGCCGCGGATGCCGGTCCACACCGTCGAGGGCCCGCTCGACCTCCTGGGCATCGAGGGGAACTTCGTGCCGCGGAAGGACGGGGAGGTGGACGCCCACCTGCACATCCTCGGCTCGAAGTCCTCCGGCGAGGTGGTGGGCGGCCATCTCATCGAGGCGGAGGTGTTCGCCACCTGCGAGATGGTCGTCGCAGAGTACTTCGCCAAGGGCGTCGGACGCCAGCGCTCGGCGAAGGGCGGCGTGGACACGATCTTCTTCGAGGACGACGCGCCATGAGCGAGAGGGACCGGCTGCGTCGCTCGCTGCTGTACGTCCCCGGCAACATGCCCGGGATGCTGCAGAACATCCCCGTTTTCGAGGCCGACGGAGTGATGATCGACCTCGAGGACGCCGTGCCGCTCGCCGAGAAGGACGCGGCCCGGACCCTCACGGCCAGTTTCCTGCGCACCGTCCGGGAGCGGGACGGGGAGATCTTCGTGCGCATCAACGCCCTCGACACGAAGTACGCCGAGGCGGACCTGCGCGAGGTGCTCCCGGCGCGGCCGGACGGGATCCGCCTCCCCAAGGCGGACCATTCCGAGGTGGTCGAGAAGCTCGACACCCTGCTCACCGAAGCGGAGGAGAAGCTCGGCCTGCCGATCGGATCGTTCACGATCATCCCCTCGATCGAGAGCGCGGTGGGGATCCTCAACGTCGTCGAGACGGCCAAGTCCTCGCCGCGCATCGTCGCGCTGGCCTTCGGCGCCGAGGACTACACCGCCTCGATGGAGATCCAGCGCACCCGGACCGGCGAGGAGCTGCTCCTCGCCCGCGCCCGCGTCGTCTGGGCGGCGAAAGCGGCGGGCGTCCAGGCGATCGACAGCATCTTCGCCGACGCGAACGACATGGAGGGGCTGCGCCAGGAGACGGAGCTGGTCAAGCGGCTCGGCTTCACCGGCAAGTCGCTGGTCAACCCGCGGCAGATCGAGGTGGTCCACGAGGTGTTCCGGCCCAAGCAGGAGGAGATCGACGAGGCGCTCGAGGTGATGGAGGCGATCGCCCGCGCCCGGGAGATGGGGACGGGGGTGATCTCGTTGCGCGGGAGGATGGTGGACGCGCCGGTGGTGAAGCGGGCCGCGCGCACCCTCAAGAGGGCCGTGGCCTTCGGGATGATCGCGTACGAGCTGACGGACGAGGTGATCCATGGCAAGGAATAGCATCGGCCGCGAGGTGCCGGAGCTGTTCCGCGGGCGGCGCTACGAGCCGTACCGGGATCCTTGGTCGCGCCAGCCGCACACCGACCGCGGCACACGTCCCCTGGTGCGCCGCAACCCCCGCGAGAGCAAGGTCCTCGGCTCGCTGCGCGAGGCGATCGAGAAGGCGGGCCTCACCAGCGGGATGACGATCTCGACCCACCATCACCTGCGCAACGGCGACGTGCTCCTCAACCGGCTGGTGGAGGAGTTCGAGGCGATGGGCCTGCGGGACATGACGATCGCCTCCAGTTCGGTGCACCCGGTGCACGCGGCGATCATCCCCGCCATCCGCAAGGGGGTCGTGACCCGCTGCGAGACGGGCGTCAACGGACTGATCGGCGAGCTGGTGAGCCGCGGCGAGCTGGACTTCCCGGTGATCGTGCGCAGCCACGGCGGCCGCGCGCGGTCCATCATCGCCGAGGACGTGACCATCGACGCGGCGTTCCTCGCGGCCCCCTGCTGCGACGAGACGGGAAACCTGAACGGCGTCTCGGGCCCCTCGGCGTGCGGGAGCCTCGGCTACGCGTACACCGACGCGCGCTACGCCCGCAAGGTCATCGCCGTGACCGACCACCTCGTGCCGTATCCGGCGGCGCCGGTGAGCATCTCGCAGAGCGACGTGGACTGGGTCGTGCCGATCGATTCCCTCGGCGACCCGCAGAAGATCGTCTCCACGACGACCCGGATCACCCGGGATCCGGCGGGCCTCCTCATCGCGCGCTACGCGACGCAGGTCATCGAGGCATCGGGCCTGCTGCGGGACCGCTTCTCCTTCCAGACCGGCTCCGGCGGCATCTCCCTCGCGGTGGCCGACAACGTGCGGCGCCGCATGAAGGAGCTGGGGGTCAAGGGGAGCTTCGGCTGCGGCGGGATCACCGGCTATTTCGTGGACATGCTCGAGGAGGGGTGCTTCGAGACCCTCTTCGACGTGCAGTGCTTCGACATCCGGGCGGTCCAGTCCATCGCCCGGAACCCGGGCCACCGCGAGATCAGCGCCGACCTGTACGCCAACCCGTTCAACCGCGGCGCGGTGGTGGACCGGCTGGACTGCGTGATCCTCGGGGCGACCGAGGTGGACGTAGACTTCAACGTGAACGTCAACACCGAGTCCACCGGCTACCTGCAGCACAACACCGGCGGGCACTGCGACACCGCGGCGGGGGCGAAGCTGGCGGTCGTCGTCGCGCCGTCCATCCGCGGGCGCCTGCCGATCGTCCGCGACCGCGTGACCACGGTGACCACGCCCGGTGAGACGATCGACGTGGTGGTGACGGAGCGGGGCATCGCCGTGGCGGACGGCCACGACGACCTGAAGACGGAGCTGCTCCGGCGCCGGCTGCCCGTGAAGGACATCCGGCAGCTCCACGAGGAGATCTGCGCCATCACCGGCCAGCCGCGCCCGGTCGAGTTCACCGACGACGTGGTCGCGCTGGTCGAGTACCGCGACGGCACCATCATCGATGCGATCCGGCGCGTCCGGGAGTGACGTCCTCGCCGCGCGCGACGCTCGCGCGGCGCTCATCGCTCGGCTGTGCGCGCAGCGGGACGGGGGCGGTCACCCCACTCCGCCGCGCACACTCGTCTTCGCCTCCCTGGCGGTCCCCGGCCCCGACAAGGCGCCGGACGGGGGTGGCATCGCGCTGGCGTGCGGAGTGGACGCGCTGCGCCGCACCCTCGCCGGCGCCCCGTGGGGGGAACTGGACCGCGGGACGGATGCGCTCGGGCCGTGGGCGGCGGTCGCCGTGGCGGCGGACCCGGAGCCGGTGAAGCGCGCCGCAGCCGGCATCGAGGGGTCGCTCCCCTTCGGCCGCGTGCTCGACCTGGACGTGTACGGCGATGACGGAAGGCCGGTGGACCGCGCGGGGCTCGGCCTTCCGCCGCGGCTCTGCCTGGTGTGCGAGGAACCGGCGCGCGAGTGCATCAGCCGGCGGCGCCACGCGGGCGGCGAGCCGGCGGCACGTGCGGCCGCGATCCTCGAGCCGCTCGGGCCCCGGCGCTCCTGGGCGGCGGGCCTCGCCGGGGCGCTGGTCGAGGGCGCCCAGGACGAGCTGGACCTCACCCCCAAGCCGGGTCTCGTGGACCGCCACGACAGCGGCTCGCACCCCGATCTGACCTACAGCGCGATGGCGCGGTCGGTCCGGCTGCTGGGGCTCTACTTCGATGAACTGGTGGCGATGCGCGGACCCGCGGGCGCGGCTGCCGGCGAGCGTGGCGACCTCGCCCCGTGCGTGGCCGCGGGCCGGCGCGCCGAAGCGCGGATGCGCCGCGCCGCGGGCTCCAACGCGCATCGCGGCCTCATCTTCCTCGGCGGCCTCATCGTGCTCGCGGGTTGTGACGCCTCCCGGGACGGCGAGCCGGCGGAGGACAGCGTGCTGCGGCGGCGCGTGGCGGACCTCGCCCGGGAGTTCTGCGGGCGTGGCGCGCCGGACGCCGAAGACACTCCGGGGGCCCGCGCGCGGAACGAACACGGCGTGGAAGGGATCCTCGGCGAGGCGCGCGCCGGCCTGCCGGCGGTCTTCGAGGCCGGGCTCCCCGCCTTTCGCGCGACGCTCGCGCGGAGCGGCGACCGGCGCCGGGCGGCCCTGCGGGCGATGGCAGCGCTGATGGGTGCGGTGGAGGACACGACGGCGCTGCACCGCGCGGGCCGCGAAGGTCTCGCGCGGCTACGGAGCGACGGCGAAGATCTGGCGGCGCTCCTCGACGACGGGCAGGACCCCGACCCGCACCTGGCGCGCTGGAACGAGGACTACCGCCGCACCGGCCTGACGATGGGGGGCGTGGCCGACTGCCTCGCCCTCACCCTCGCCCTCGCGCGGTCCACGAGGAGCTCCACCACGAGATTGGCCTGCAGGTTCGCCACGATCCCCGCCCGGGGCGCCATCGGCGTGATGCCCCTCGGGGACTCGCTCTCCTCGTCGCCGCAGAGATAGAGGCTCCCCATCCTGCGGGTGTGCAGCGTGCGGTTCTTCCCGTAGCCCGCGATGCCGGACGCCGCCACGATCGGGCGGTCCGGGTGCAGCGCGAGCCACGTGTCGATCAGCATCCGCTTGGTCAGGGCCTTGTCGAACGCCTCGACGAGGATGTCCGCGTCGGCGAAGATCCGGCCGGCGTTCGCGCGGGTGACGCGCACCGCGTGGACGGTATATTCGGAGAAGGGGTTGATCGCGCGCAGGTTCTCTCGCAGGGCATCCACCTTCCGCCGGCCGATCTGCCTGATGAGGTACTGCTGGCGGTTCAGGTTGGAGGGCTCGATGCGGTCGAAGTCGGCGATGATGAGCCGGCCGACGCCCGCCCGGGCCAGGGAGACCGCGACGGTGGATCCCAGCCCTCCGGCGCCGGCGATGCCGACGGTGCCCCTGCGGAGGGCGGCGAGGACCCGCGGGTCGCGCTTCGCGAAGAGGTCTTCCATGAGGACGCGCATGGCTTCGGCACCTGTCCGGATTCCTGGGTGGACCTGCGCTCCCTCGTGAATCTCCAATCTCCTCTCACGGGGCGCAACCGATGGTCGTCCGCGCTGGGTGGTGAGCGCCGCCATCGCCTCTCCCTATCACCTATCACCCATCACCTAGCCCCTATCACCCATCACCCATGACCCATCACCTTTCCCCCACCATGCGTTGGATCCTGCTGATCGACGGTGCGTCCGAGGGCGCGTGGAACATGGCGCTCGACCAGGCGCTGCTCGACGTCGCGGAGCGCGACGGGGGTGCGACGCTCCGCCTGTACGCATGGCAGCCCCACACCCTCTCCTTCGGCCGCAACGAGCCGGCCACCCGCCGCTACGACCGCGCCGCCATCGAGCGAAGCGGCATGGCGGTGGTGCGCCGGCCCACCGGGGGCCGTGCGGTGTGGCATGCCGCCGAGGTGACGTACGCGGTCGCAGCCCCCGCCGACGCGTTCGGCTCGCTGCGGGAGACGTACCGCGCGATCCACGGGCTCATCGCGGAGGCGCTGATGGGCCTCGGCGCGCCCGTGGGACTGGCGCCGGACCGGCCGGCCGTCGGCGTGGGCGCGGGCGCGTGCTTCGCGAGCGCGGCCGGGGGCGAGGTGGTGACCGTGAACGGCGGCAAGGTGGTGGG
This sequence comes from Gemmatimonadales bacterium, assembly GCA_050012655.1. Lineage (GTDB taxonomy): Bacteria > Gemmatimonadota > Gemmatimonadetes > Gemmatimonadales > JACORV01 > JADGQW01. The sequence goes on from JBEKGT010000023.1 coordinate 10,149, forward strand.
GAGCGCGCAGGTCCGGACCGAGCGCGCCTTCCTGCAGCACGGCTCGATCATCCTCTCCGGGGCGCAGGAGGAAGTCGCGGCGGTGACGGTGGGCGGCGCCGAGGCGCCCAACGTGGTCGGCCTGACCCGCCTCCTCCCGGCGGCGAAGGCGACCCACGACGCGGTGTCGCGCGCCATCGCCGCGACCGCCGCGCGGCGGTGGGACGTGCCCGGCACGCCCGAGCCTCTCTCCGCAGGCCTCCGCTTCGCTGCCGAGACGCTCCTCCCCCGGTACCGCGACCCCGCCTGGACCTGGCGCCGGTAGGTCCCGCTCCTAGATTAGCCGTCCGTGACCATCCTCAGAGTCGTCGTCTGCGCCGCGCTTCTGCTCGCCGGGTGCGCGGGCCCCGCGCGCAACGGGGGCGGCGGCGCGACCGGCGGCACGCTGGTCATCGTCGCGACCGGGGACGCCGACGTGCTCTTCCCGCCGTCGGGGGCGGTCACCACGAGCGCCGACGTCGCCGGCCTCGTCTTCTCCCGCCTCGCGGACCTGACCTTCGACCTCAACACGGTGGACGACGCCGGCTTCACGCCCGACCTGGCGCGGAGCTGGGAGCACGCCGACTCCACGACCCTCGTCTTCCACCTCGATCCGCGGGCGCGGTGGCACGACGGCGTGCCGGTGCGCGCCGCGGACGTGGCGTTCACCTTCGGCGTCTACCGCGACACGCTGGTCAACTCGCGCTTCCGCCCGAACCTCGACGCCATCGACTCGGTCACGGTCCGGGACAGTCTCACGGCGGTGTTCCACTTCCGCCGCTGGTATCCCGAACAGCTGTACGACGCGACGTACCACATGAAGGTGCTGCCGCGCCACCTCCTCGACACCATCCCGCCCGCGCGGCTCGCATCGTCGGCGTTCGGCCGCGCGCCGGTGGGCTCGGGGCCGTTCCGCTTCGTGCGCTGGGAGGCCGGCGCCACGCTCGAGGTCGCCGCCGATACCGCGTACTTCCTGGGGCGAGCGAAGCTCGACCGGGTGATCTGGCGGATCGTGCCCGACCTCGGCTCCGCGGTCGGCGCCCTCGTCGCCGGCGAGGGGGACGCCATCGAGGTGATCCCCCCCGCCGAGCTGCGCGCGCGCGTCCGCGCCGCGCCGGCGCTGCGCCTGGTGCCCTACCCCGCCGACGCGGTGGCGTACATCGCCTTCAACCTGCGGGGCCGGGGCGGGAACGGGACGCATCCCATCTTCGGCGACCGCGACGTGCGGCGCGCCATCGCCATGGGGATCGACCGCGCGACGATCGTGCGCTCGCTCTTCGGCGGCGAGGGCGAGGTGGCCGCGGGTGCCACCGCGCGGGCGCAGTGGATCTGGAGCGACTCCATCCGCCAGCTGCCCTGGGATACCGCCGCGGCGCGGCGCCTTCTCGAGGCCCGCGGCTGGCGGCCCGGCCCGGGCGGCGTGCGGTGGAAGGGGGGCGTACCACTCCGGTTCACGCTCCTCTACCCGACGACCAGCCGCGTGCGGCAGGACGCCGCCGTGCTGCTGCAGGCGCAGCTCAAGCCCCTCGGCGTGGACCTCCGCCTCCAACCCGTCGAATTCACCCTCTTCGAGCAGCGCAGCGTGAGGAAGGACTTCGACGCCACCTTCCAGGCGCGGACCCTCGACGCGAGCCCCACCAGCGTCCTCCAGCTCTTCGGGGCCGGGGGCGCCGGACAGAGCAATTACGGATCCTACCGCGGTCCCGCCTTCGATTCCCTCGCCCGCCTCGCCATCGCCGCGCCCACGCGCGACGCTGCACGGCCGCTGTGGCGCGAGGCGCTCGGGGCGCTGAACGACGACGCCCCCGCGGTGTTCCTCTTCTCGCCCCCCGTCGCCGCGGCGGTCCACCGGCGCTTCGTGGGGGTGCGCATCCGGCCCGACGAATGGCTCGCCGGCGTGACGGGGTGGTCCGTGCCGCCACGCGACCGGCTGCCCCGCGACCGCTGAGCGGGGCGCGGCGCCCGTGCTGACGTACCTCCTCCGCCGTCTCGCGCTCGCCCTCGCCACCACCGCCGCCGTCGTCACCATCACCTTCGCCGTCGTCCACCTCGCGCCCGGCGAGCCGTTCGTTGCGGGCGCGGAGGGCCGGTTCGTGCCGCCGGAGACGGTGGTGCGCCTCCGCGAGCGGTTCGGCCTCGACCGCCCCCTCGCCGCGCAGTTCGTCCGCTACGCGACGAACCTGGCGCGCGGCGACCTCGGCGAGAGCTTCGCGCGCCACCGGCCGGTGGCCGAGGTGCTGGCGGAGACACTCCCGAACACGCTCCTCCTCGGCGGCACGGCGCTGGTGCTGAGCCTTCTGTTCGGGATCGGCCTCGGGATCGCGCAGGCCGCGCGGGCGGGGACCTGGGCCGATGCGACTCTCGGGACGATCGCGCTCGCCTGCTACTCGGTCCCCTCCTTTTGGCTGGGGCTGATGCTGCTGCTCGTCTTCGGCGAGTGGCTCCACTGGCTCCCCGTGTCGGGGATGGCCGACGTGGCACTGCGCGCGCCGGTGGGTGCCGTCCGCCACGCGCTCGACGTCGGCCGCCACCTCGTGCTCCCCGCCCTCACCCTCGCGCTGGTGAACGGCGCCGCCGTGGCGCGCTTCCACCGCACGGCGATGATCGAGGCCCTCGGCGCCGACTACGTCCGCGCCGCCCGCGCCCGCGGGCTCGGAGAGGGGCGGGTGCTCCTCCGGCACGCGCTGCGGAGCGCCCTCGCGCCCGCCATCACCCTCGCCGGGCTGAGCATCCCCGCTCTCCTGACCGGCTCCGTGCTCGTCGAGAGCGTCTTCGGCTGGCCGGGGATGGGGCGCGTCGCGTACGAGGCCATCTTCGCCCGCGACTACAACGTGATCACCGCCGTCGCGGTGGTGGCCGGCGTCCTGGTCGCCCTCGGCAATCTCCTCGCGGACGTCGGCGTGGCGGCCGCCGACCCGCGGGTGCGCCGCGCGTGAGCGCGCTCCGCCGGGGATGGCACCGGTTCCGGTCGCACCGCGCCGCCCTCGCCGCGGGCCTCCTCGTCGCGCTGCTGGCGCTCGCCGCCGCCGCCGCGCCGCTGGTGGCCCCCGCCGACCCCCTCGCCCAGCCGGACCCGGTCGCGCTCCAGAACCAGCCGCCGTCGGCCGAACACCTCCTCGGCACCGACCGGTTCAGCCGCGACGTGGCGAGCCGGCTCCTCTACGGCGCGCGCGTCTCCCTCGGTGTCGGTGCCGCCGCCGCGCTCTTGGCGGTCACCATCGGCGCGCTCGTCGGGCTCGCCGCGGGGCTCGCGTCGCCGGCGGTGGACCAGCTCCTGATGCGGAGCGTGGACGTCACGCTCGCCCTGCCCCGCGTCTTCCTCATCCTCCTCGTGCTCGCCCTCTGGGAGAACGCGCCGCCTTGGGTCGTGGTGCTCCTCATCGCGGTGACGGGGTGGTTCCAGACGAGCCGCGTGGTGCGCGCGCTCGTGCTGCGGCTCCGGGAGTCGGAATTCGTGCAGGCGGCCCGCGCCCTCGGCACCGGGCGGCTGGGACTCGTGCGGCGGCACCTCCTGCCCCATCTTGCTCCGGCGATCATCGTGAGCGCGACCTTGGACGTGGGGAACATCATCCTCCTCGAGAGCGGCCTTTCCTACCTCGGCCTGGGCATCAAGCCGCCGTCGCCCTCCTGGGGCAACATGATCCACGACGGGAAGGATCAGCTCTTCACCGCACCGTGGGTCGCGGCCGCGCCCGGCATTGC